>JBAXES010000539.1:0-3542 GCA_037140315.1 Chloroflexales bacterium | reverse complement strand
GTTGCTCCGCGTGACCGAGGCCACCTTTGGGCGGCGGGTGCTCCGCGCGCCCCTCCCGGTGCTGGTCTGCTTTGGCACTCAGCGCTGCCCCGGGCGGCAGGCCCTGGCCCCGGCCCTAGAGCGCATCGCTGCCACATACCAGGGGCGCTTGCGGGTCGCCACCGTGCTGGTAGATGACGCCATCCTGCTCGGCGAGCAGGATGGCGTCGTGGCCTCGCCGACGCTGCTGGTCTTCCAGCACGGCGATCGGCAGGGCCAGGCGATCGGCTTCATCCCCGCTGGGCTGGTGGATCTGCTCGCGGACGACGTGGTGCAGGGCGTGGTGACGGGCGACATTCTGTGGAGCCCCGTCGAGGAGCAATTCGAAGACCGCGTGCTGCTGCCCCTGCTGCAGCGCTGGGGCTGCACCGCCCAGCGCCAGGTCGCGTGCGCGTTGCCCGGGCGCGGCGCGGCGCAGCGTGGGCGCATCGACCTGCTGGTCTACGCAGACCCCGCAGACCCGCCGTTCACCCTGATCGAGAGCAAGCGGCACATGCGCGGCGATCAGGCGCTCCGCCAGGCGGTCGCGCAGGCGACGGCCTACGCGCGCAGCCTCGCCCTGGCCTCCTTTGTCATCGCGGCGCCGCCGGGCCTCTGGATCTACCGCATCGCCAGCGAGCGACCGGTCTGCATCCAGCAGGTTACGAGCCTGGAGATCCACCAGGCGCCGGATCGCGCGCAGGCGATCTTCCTGCAGCTCCGCTGAGCCGCTGCCCTACCCGTGGATGTCGACGTGCTCAGGGCGGATCACGTAGCGCACGCGCACCTGCCCGGGGACAAAGGCGTAGTCCTTGTCCGCATAGCGATGCGACAGGGCGTTGATATGTGCATCGCCGCCCTCCTCGGTGATCAGCACCACCGGGCCGCGCACCTGGATGTAGCGGTAGGGGTCCTGCGGGTCGATCACCATCAACGCGACGTACGGATTGGCGCGGATGGCCCGGTCCTTGAGGCGGCCGGCGGCTGAGTTGATGTGGATCTGGCCGTCCGCGAGGTTGAACCAGATGGCGGTGACCTGGGGCGTCCCGTTGGGCAGGGTGGTCGCAAGGGCGGCGACGATCGGACGCTCCAGCAGGTCGCGGTGGCTCGGCGGGATGGGCGTCGGGGTGGTCATAGGCACTCCTCATTATGATCGCGGGCCGGCGCAGGCCCGTCCATGATAGCACGGCGGGGGCGGCGTATGCCCCTAGCGGATCGCGGCCAGGGCTGCGGGGAGCGTCCGCAGCAGCCCCTCGATCTCGGCGGCGGTGTTGTAGAGGTGCGGCGCCACCCGCACGCCGCGCCGCCGCAGGGCGACCAGGATCCTCCGCTCAGCGAGCAGGCGCACGAGCTCCGCGTCGCGCCCAGGGTCGCCGAGGGTGAAGACGACGATGGCCGCCCGGCGCGCGGGGTCGGCCGGGCTGACCAGCCGCACCTCGGGCGCGTGGCGCTGGAGCCCGGCGACCAGCAGCTGCCCGAGCGCGCGGTTGTGGGCCGCGATCGCCGGGAGGCCGACCTCGGCGAGCAGGGCGAGGGACTCGGCCAGCGCGGTGAGGCCGAGGGCGTTGGCGCCGCCCACGGTGTAGCGGCGCGCGCCGGGCTGCCATGCCGCCGGGGCCTCGGGCGGCTCGCCCGCGCCGAGGTAGGACTGCTCGCCGACGAAGCGCGGGCGGATCTGGTCGACGGCGTCGGGCGCGACGTACAGCGCCCCGCAGCCGAAGCCGGCCAGCAGCCACTTGTAGCCGTGGGTCGCCAGGGCCGAGATGCGCAGCGCCGCCGGGTCGAGCTCGACCGCCCCCACCGCCTGGATGCCATCGACGACCAGCAGGGCGCCGGCCCGCGCGCAGCGCCGCCCAAGATCGTCGAGATCGATGGCGTAGCCGGTATCCCAGGCGACGGCGCTGCAGGCCACCGCGCGCGTGCGGGCGTCGACCGCCGCCATCAGGGTGGCGACGTCCGGCCCCGCGCCGCGCCAGGGCACACCGCGCACCTCGACGCCATCGGCGCGGAGCTGGAGCCAGGTGTGCATCAGCGAGGGGAACTCGCGGTCCGGCAGCACCACGTTGTCGCCGGGGCGCCAGTCGATCCCCCGGGCGCAGATGTTGAGGCCGGCGGTGGTGTTCGCGGTGAAGGCGATCTGGTCGGGGCCGACGCCGAGCAGGGCGGCCATGCGCGCGCGGGCCAGCTCGGCGACCGGCTGGTCGAGCTGGGCGCGCGGGGTCTCGGGGAACTGGGCGCGGAGCAGGGCTTGCTCGACTGCCTGGCGGGTGCGGGTCGGCAGCGGGCCCTGGGTCGCGGTGTTGAGGTAGGTGTACTCGGCGGTGATCGGGAACTCGTGAGCGGCGGGCGTGGGTGGCTCAGGCGCGGTCATGGGGCGCTCCTTCAGCGGGTGATGTGGCGCATGGCGCAGGGTTTGCGGCCTTCCCCTCAGTCGTCGCCACCGTCAGCCCGGTGCCGGATGGCACCCCTGCGCCGGTGCGTTCGCTGCGGTCGTGGGGAGCGTGGTGATCGGGCCGCTATCGCCCTGGGCATCGGCATTGACCGCGCCTGTGGGGTGAGGCCAATGCCGAACGTCATTGTACCCGAGCTGTCGTCGGGGCTGGTGATTATCCCCATTCGCGGGCCGGCCTCAGATCACTGGTGTGGCGCGACCCGCAGATCTAGCTCGATCCGCGGGTTGGAGTCGAAGATCAGCCGGGCCGGGGCCGATCGCTCGGGGATGCGGTAGACCATCTGGCCGCTGGACCGGGTGCCAGGGTAGAAGGTGCCGCCCTCGAAGTAGCTGTCGAGGCCGTACATAGCAGAGTCGACATCATGGATGGCGCCGTCGAGGTCGATCAGATTGAATGAGGCCGAGTTGGCGAAGAACGTATCGCCGTACCGGTCGTGGTAGCCGGTGTTGACGACCTCGATGGTGAGGGCGACGTACTTGTAGCCGGGCTCGGCCTTACTGTAGCCGTTGATCTGCTTCTTGTACTCAAATCCCGCCGCGGTGATCTGGATGCCGCCCTGACTCACCTGCCAGTAGCCCGCCGGCATCTTCTTTCGGTATCGCTCTAGCACCTCCGGGGCCTGAATAGCCGGGCCGGGCGTGGGCGTCGGCACGGCGGTGGGCGTCGGCGCGGGCGGAGTCTGGCGCACGGTGAGAACCTCGCGTCCGAGGAGCCCGAGCAGCACGCTGTTGAGTCCGACCTCGGGGTGCAGCTCGAAGCGGCGGCGCTCGAAGTACTGCACCGCGTACGGCTTCCCCTCGAGAGAGGTCGCGAACGCGCCGGTGAGGGGCAGGCCGAAGCGCTCCAGGCCACCGTTCGTGCGCCAGAAGGTGAGGAATGGCTCGCAGACCTGGTGCCCGGTCTCCGTGAAGGTCGTGCAGCCGGGGCCGGCGGGCGCGTTTGCGCCGGGCTGCCACGGTGCGCCAAGCTGCTCCAGGCGCTCGGCCCCCAGGCGTCCGGCGGTCACCCGCCCGTCGGGCTGGATCTCCAGGCGGTCGCGCTCGAACCACTGGACCTGGAGCGGGGCCCCCT
>JBAXES010000538.1:0-3543 GCA_037140315.1 Chloroflexales bacterium | reverse complement strand
GCGCTGCGGTAGGTCGCCTCGCCGGCCCAGGCCGGGAGCAGGGTGCGGATGAAGGCGGAGACCACCTCGCCGGGGAGCCAGAAGGCGTTGAGGTTGACGATCAGGTCGCGCGGGCCGAGCGGCTCGGGCTGCACCGCCTCCAGCGCGGCGACATTGCGGGCGAACGCGGGGTCGCGCGTCGTCCAGGCGCGGGCGTCCTGGAGCTTGGCGCGCACATCGCCGCTGAGGTAGATGTCGGCCAGATCATACTGGCGGGTGCCGGGGATGCGGTAGACCCGCTCGCCGAGGGCGTCCAGCACGGCAGCCGGATTCATCCCGGCCAGGGTGGCGATCACGTCCAGGTCGAGACTCCCGCGCTCGTCGAGGCAGCGCAGCAGGGCGTCGGTGGGGGTGAGCGTGCCGGGCAGGGCGGCGCGCTGCGGGCGTAGGGTGCGCTCGCGGAAGATGCGCTCCGGGTCGGCGAGCCAGCGCCCGCTCGGCGTGCGGCGCGGGTTCGCCTCCAGGGCGAGCAGGAACTGCAACTCGGGCAGGTCGCCAAACAACCGCTGGTTGCGCGGGTCGTGGATGACGCCGAACGGGAGCACGAAGGACGCGTAGACCCGATTCAGCTCGGCCCGCGCCGCATCGACACATGGCTCGTCGTTCAGCTCGGCGCGGATGAGCGCCTTGGCCGCGTTGTAGATCGCGGCCAGGCCGGCGGCACGCTCCTGGGCCACGCCGCCGACCGCCGGGATGGCGATCTGGGTCGCCCTGCGCTCGTGGAGGGGCGGTTGGGCGGGGTGATCGTTGACCGCCAGGTCGTCGGGCGCACCGGGGGTGATGATCGCCGATGGCAGGAGCGCAGCAAGCCGGGCGTCGAGCGCCGCGGCCAGATCACCGGCCGGCGGGGCCACCTGCAGCCAGAGGCTCTGGTCGTTGACGACGACCAGCGGCTGACCGATCACCCGCTCGGGCTCGTCGAGCCAGCACTGATTGACCGCCACGCGCGCTGCGGCCAGCGCCTCGGCGTCCTTGATCTCGCGAGTGTAGCGCGAGCCGAAGGTCATCGCGCGCGGGTCGGCCGTGTGCGGGTAGTCGGCCTCCGCGAGATCGAGCCAGCGGGGTGATTCGACCTGAGGCTGGGCCTTCTTCTGGAGGATGAGCAGGTCGGTGGCGCTGGCCGAGCCGCTCATGCGCCGGAAGACACCGTTGGGTAGGCGGAACGCGCCCAGCAGGGTGGCCTGCTCGGCCAGGAACGTGCGCACCGCCTTCGCCTGCTTGTCCAGCGTGCCCCAGCTGGTCAGAAAGACCACCAGCCCACCGGGGCGGACCAGGCGCAGGGCCTTGGCGAAGAAGTAGTCGTGGATGGTGCTGCGCAGTGCGGCGGGCACGGTCGGGTCGTGGACGGCCAGATCGCCGAAGGGCACGTTGGAGATCGCCAGGTCGAAGCCGTTGCTCGGCAGCGCGACCGCCTCAAAGCCGACTCCGCCGTGCAGCGTCAGGTCGGGGTGGATGTGGCCCAGGATGCGGCTGGTCACCGGGTCAAGCTCGACGGCGGTGATCGCCGCGCGGGCGCGCAGCTCCGGTGGCATGGCCGAGACGAAGTGGCCGACCCCGGCGGCGGGCTCGATGATCCGGGGGTGCTCCAGGTCGCCCAGGCCGAGGCGCAGCACCGCCTGCCAGATCGTGTGAATGAGATCGAGCGGCGTGTAGAAGGCGGTGAGCGCGGCCTGGCGCAGGCGGCGCGCGTCGGCGGCGGAGAGGAAGGCCGCGTAGCTGTCGTACAGGACGTAGCGCCCGGCCCCGTGGTCATAGCGGAAGAGCCGGTTGAGCAGGGCCGACTCGCCGAAGGCGCTGTAGTGGGCCAGGGCCAGCCGCTCATCGTCGCTGGCGGGGCGACCCTGGGCTTCCAGGTCATGGACGAGCTGGAGGGCGGCGAGGTTCTTCGCAAAGCGGTCGCCCGCGCCGGTGAAGCTCAGGGCGTCGGGGGCCAGGTGGAAGTATGTTGCGGCAGGTATCGACACAGCAGTGCTCCTGGTGATCGGAGGAAACCTGCTATGCCGGCATCACGCCAGTTGGCGTGATACGCTCCGGTAGCTGATCGGGGCTTACCCACCGGGCGCACTGGCCGCCGCCCGCCGGGCGACCTGATCTTCGGTGGGCGTGGTCGGGCGCAGCGCGGGCTCGGCGAAGCCCGCCCCGGCGCAGACCTGGCAGGCACCGCGGCGCTGACCGCCACAGTCGGGGCAGCGCGAGTCGCCGCGCTGACGCGCTGCGCGGATGCGCTCGCGTTGGATGGCGGCTCGTTCAGCGGGCGTGGCGTGCGCCCAGATCCAGTCGAGGAACTCGGCGTGCAGCTCCTCCTCGGTCGGCGCACCATCCCAAGCCATCGGGTCGTCGTGACGGAGTATCATGCGCCCTCCTCGTCGGCGTAGCTGCGCAGCAGCGGGTCTGCGCGCAGCGTGGCCAGTGCCCCGGCGATCACCTGCCGCACCCGCTCGCGGGTCAGCCCCTCGGCCGCGCCAACTTCCTCTAGCGTCGCCTTCTGGCCAGTGTCAAAGCCAAAATACGCCCGCAGGAAGCGCCGCTCCCGCTCGTTGAGCAGGCGGGCCATCGTGGCTGCGACATCGTGGCGAAGGGATGCGGCGAGCGCGGTCGCTGCCGGGTCGAAGCGTTGATCCGGGAGGATGTCATCGAGCTCGCTTCCCTCGTCGTCGGCATGGAGCCGGGCGTTGAGCGAGCGGGTCTCCTGACCGACCAGCTCCAGCTGGGCGACCCGCGCCACCGACCAGCCCAGGTGGGCGGCAAGCTCCTCGGGGGCGGGCTCGCGCCCGAGGAGCTGGACCAGCTGATTCTGCGCCCGCCGCTGCTGGCGCAGCCGGTCGTGGAGGTGGACGGGCAGGTCGATCACTCGGCCCTCCTCGGCGATGCCACGGCTGATCGCCTGGCGGATCCACCAGGTGGCGTAGGTGGAGAGCTTGTGGCTCTTGGCCGGGTCGAACCTGTCGATGCCGCGCAGCAGGCCGACACAGCCCAGGCTGATCAGGTCCTCAAGCGTGAAGGCGTGGCTGGCGGAGGGCAGGTAGCGCTTGGCGATGGAGATCACCAGGCGCATGTTGTGGCGGACGAGGGTGGCGCGGGCTTCTTCGCCCAGCGCGATCTGGCGCAGCAGCGCGGGGTCGGTCGGCGTCGCGTCACCGATGGCCATCTGTGCGACGACCCCGGCCCGCAGGGTGGCGATCAGGGCCGCCTCCTCCTCGGTGGAGAGGACAGGATGAGCGGTCAGTGCGGCGATGGGGTTGGTCAGCGGGTCAGGCGGCATGGCGCACCTCCAGGAGCGATGCAAACAGGCATTCGGTCGCACCCGCGTAGACCTGGTCGTTGGTGAGGGTGATCACGGTCAGCCCCTGGGCGCGGAGTTCGGCCATGCGGGTCGCGTCACGCTCGGCGGTGAGGACGTGAACGCCGCCGATGACCTCGATGGCCAAGGCGCGGGCGGGCAGCAGCAGGTCGCAGGCGTAGCCGAGCACCCGCGCCTCAACCAGCGCATCGGTCGAGGTGAAC
>JBAXES010000537.1:0-3555 GCA_037140315.1 Chloroflexales bacterium | reverse complement strand
CGCCCGGCCGAGCGGATCGGCATGGACCACCTGATGGCCTCGGCCAGCATCCCGATCGTCTACCCGTGGACGGAGATCGGCGGCGGGAAGTACTGGGACGGGGCGGTGCTCGCCAACACCCCGCTCGACCCGGTGATCGGCCTGGCCGGCGATGAGGAGATCGATATTATCGTGGTGATGATGACGCCCTGGAACGCCGACCCGCGCGACCTGCGCGAGCGCGCCGGGATCATGCCCCAGGATCTCGTGCAGGCCCTAACCCTGACCCTCGACTGGGCGCTGCTGGCCTCGTACCGGGTGGCCTTCGAGGGCATACAGCAGCGCAACCAGCTCGCCGACGCCCTCGGTCGGCTCCGAGCCGCCGCTGACCGGCTGGGCGACCCCAGCCTGATGCCCGCCGGCGACGTGCCCCGCCGGATCGCGCTGCCCACCGTGATCGCCCCCGCGCAGCTCATGCCCCTCGACTGGATCGTGGACTATGAGGATGAGACGCATCAGCGCCTCTTTGCGCAGGGCCGCGCCGACGCCCTGCGCGCCCTCGCCGCGCGCGGCGCGTAGGTGCGCAGCCCCGCCGAGAGAAAATCCTCCTATGCAGACCGGGCCTGATATAACGGGGTGCGACTGCCAGCTTCACTGGCAGTCGCACCCCCGTTATATCAGGCTCTTTACTGTGAGCCTGCGGCCTGCACGCGCCATTGTAACGCAGGGCGTTACAATGCATTGGTACGGGGTGCTCTGTCGGGTGTATGCTTCGATCATATGAAAGAGAAATCTTTATTCATAGAAGATTATTCTTAGGAGGGGCGCATGCGCGATATCGATATAGCTGAGGTGCGAGCGTGGGCGCAGGAGAGCGGCGATCTGGCCCGCCACTACTTTAACAATGTGGTGGGGAAGCGCAAGGCCGACCGCAGCTGGGTGACGCAGGCCGACGTGGAGGTTGAGCAGCTGCTGCGTGATCGTATCGCCGCGCGCTACCCCGAGCACGGCGTGATGGGCGAGGAGCAGGGGGTGGTCGCGATCGACCGCGAGTATGTCTGGTCGATCGACCCGATCGACGGCACGGGTGCCTTTGTCTCCGGCCTACCCCTCTGGTGCGTCTCGATCGGCCTGATGCGCCGGGGCCACCCCTACATGGGGGTCGTCTACATGCCGATCCTCGACGACTGCTACTGGGCCGACGCCGAGGGTCCTGCCTATCGCAACGATGAGCAGATCCGCGTGATCACGACCGAGACGATCGATGGCAACGACTGGATCGCCGTGTCGTCGAACGCCCACCGCATCTTCAACATCAGCTTCCCCGGGAAGACCCGCGCGCTGAGCAGCATCGCCGCCGACCTCTGCTACGTGGCGCGGGGCAGCGCCATCGGCGCCGTGATCGCCCGGGCGAACCTGTGGGATGTCGCCGCCGGCATGGCCATCCTGCGCGCCGCCGGCGGCGCGGCGCGCGGGCTCAGCGGCGCGGCGTTTGACACCACCGCACTGCTCGACGGGCGCAAGCTGCCGGAGCCGATCGTCGCCTCATCTCCGGAGATGCTCCAGAAGCTGCGCGGCTATATCTCCCGACAGTAGGCCACCATCCCTGAAGCTCTCCCCTACGCCCCCAGCGTGGGGGAGAGCAGGCTGCTGAGGCCCACGTCCAGCCTCCAGCCGGCGATGGCTGCGCCGCAGGCGGCGGCGTAGATCTGCGCGAGCTCGTTGGTCACCACCTCGGGGCTATGTGTTCGCTCGGCGTAGTCGCGCCCGGCCCGGCCGATCTGCCCGCGGTAGCGCGGGTCGTCGAGCAGGTCGAGGACGGCGCGGGCCAGCTCGACTGGCCCATCCGCCACAAGCAGGTCGCGCCCGGCGACGGCCCGCAGCGCGCGGCCGATCTGCGGCGAGGCGACGAGGGGCGCGCCCCGCGCCATGGCCTGGAGCGCATGATTGGCCGCGGTGGTGCCGCCGCCGGGGGCGAGGGCGATGGTGGCCCGGGCCGACGCCCGCAGGTCGTCCGCGCTCACGCTCAGGATGCGCGGGTCGGCGGCGCTGTGCTGGGCCAGGCGCGCCGGGGGCGGCCCGGCCAGGAGCAGCCTGATCTCGGCCCGCTGCCCCCAGATGATCGGCATCGCCGCGCTGAGCAGCTCCTCGACGGCGGCGGCGTAGCCGTCGGCCTCGGCGCAGACCAGCAGGTCGCCCTGCTCGCGCAGGGTCGGCGGGCCGACGGCGTGATCGATTATGATCGGCGTGGGGACGACGTGGATGGTCTGCGGCGCGTGGGCGGGGCCGCCCAGCAGGCGCAGGGCCCAGGCATCGTCGGCCGAGGCGGCGAAGACCCGCTTGTAGCGGTCGAGGTAGGCGGCCTCATAGCGTCGCGTGCGGCCGAGCTCGATGGCGGCCAGCGCCCCGTGCCGCCAGCCCGCGCGGGCGCGCTGGGCGAGGGCCCGGCTTGCGCAGCCGCCGGCGTCGAGCACGGCGGGCAGCCCCGCCAGGGCGTGGCCCAGGGCCGAGGCGGCGATCCCGTCGACGTGGGCGACGTCGTAGGCGCCGCTCCGGGCGGCCGCGCCCACCGCCTCCAGCAGCTGCGGGCTCGCTGCGGCGGCCGCCTGGAGCGGCATGGGGCCGAGCAGCGCGCGCAGCATGTTCTGCCGGCGCTCGGCCGGCCCCTGCCGCACGGCCACCACCGCAGCCCCCCGCGCCCGCAGATCCGCCTCGTGCTGCTGGCTGCCGGGGGGGGCCGCGCACACGACAGTCACCTGATGGCCCCGGCTCGCCAGCGCGCTGATCATGCCGTATGGCCGTAGGTCCCGGCGGGTCGGCAGATCTGCGCTGATAAAGAGTATCCGCATCACTTCTCCCCTTCCTCACCTGCCGGTGGAGTCGTTGTGGCCCACCACAGTGAATTTGGTGGATGTTCTCTCGGGGAGGGACAAGCCCTCCCCGGGCCCCTCCCTGCGCAAGCAATGTTCGGAATCTGCTTGAACCCAGGTCGGCGCACTTTGCCTAAGAGTGACAAGCCTCCCCGCGCCCCTCCCTGCGCAGCTAACGGGCGTGGCCTAGCTTCTTGGGCTGCGCGACCACGCCCCTCCGGCTCGGCGCGACGCCGACCGGGCGCGCGGACGCGGCGACCATCCGCTCGTAGACGGCGTCGATCGCGGCGTGGGCGGCCCGCCAGCCGTGGCGCTCAAGGGCCGCCTGCCGACCGGCGGCGGCGATCCGCTGGCCGAGCTCCGGCTCGCGCAGCAGCAGGGTTACGGCGTCGGCAAAGTCGCTGGGCGTGTCGGCCACCAGCACGTGCTCGCCGGGGCGCAGATCCAGGCCGGCGACGCCGACACTGGTCGAGACAATCGGGATCTCGCGGGCCAGGGCCTCTAGGATCGCCACGCGCGTGCCCCCGCTCTGGAGCAGCGGCACGATCATGCACGCCGACCGCGCGATAGAGTCCGCCGGATCGATGGACTCGCTCACCTCAATGCTCGGGTCGTGATCGGGAAGCGCGCGCACCGCCGGGTCGGGCTGCGGCCCGCAGATGAACAGCCGGCTCTCCGGGGCGGCCCGGCGCACCAGGGGGTAGAC
>JBAXES010000536.1:0-3558 GCA_037140315.1 Chloroflexales bacterium | reverse complement strand
AGTGCCGCAGGGCCAGGTCGCCCTCGCCCCGGTCGCAGGCGATGTCGCCGATGTTCAGCAGGGCGGTGCCCGCCGTCCACTCGTCGCCGAGGCTGCGGGCCAGATCGAGGCTGCGGGCGAAGGCCGCGCCCGCAGCCTCGATCTGGCCCTGGTCGCGGGCGACCGCGCCGATTCCCAGGCTGACCAGGGCGATGTCGGCCGCGCTGCCGCGCTGCTCGTAGATCGCCAGGCACTCGGCGTAGATCGCCATGGCCGGCGCGTGGCTGTTCTGCTGGCAGTGCAGGTTGCCCAGGTTGTGCAGCACCGAGGCTGCGCCGACGCTGTCGCCCAGCTCGCGGTAGAGCGGCAGGCTCGCCTCGTAGGAGGTCAGCGCCTGGGCGAACGCGCCGCGCTCGGCGGCGGCCATGCCGATGTGGCTCAGCACGCGGGCCTCGCCGCGCCGGTCTCGCGCCCCGTGGTAGAGGGCCAGCGCCGTATCCAGCCACGCCTCGGCCTGGGCGTACTCGCCCTGACGCCAGGCCAGGATGCCGAGGCCGTCCAGGGCGTGGGCGCGCACGCTCGGGCTGCCCTCCGGCGCCAGGGCCAGCAGCTGCTCCAGCCAGCGCCGCCCCTCGCACAGCATGCCGCGCATATACCAGTAGCGCCAGAGCGCGCCGGCCAGCCGCAGCCCCTGGGCGTGCGCGCCAGACGACACGGACCAGCCCAGGGCCGCGCGGACGGTGTCGTGCTCGGCTTCCATGCGGGCCATCCACAGCGCCTGCTCCGCTCCGAAGACCAGCTGCTCCTCGGCGCGCTCGGCCAGTTCGATGCAGGCGACGAGCAGCCGACCATGCAGGGTGGTCGACTCGCCGCGCGCGCCCAGCTGCTCGTGGGCATAGGCGCGCACCATCGCCAGCATCCCCAGGTGCGTCTCGTCGCGGTGGTCATGGCGCTGGATGAGGCTGTGCGCCACCAGATCGTCCAGCAGATCCAGCGTCACCTCGCGCCCGAGGTGCTCAAGGTCGCACACGGCTTCTATGGCGTCGACCCGCCAGCGACCGACGAAGACGCTCAGCCGGGCGAAGAGCGCCCGTGCGGCGGGCGAGAGCTGCTCGTAGCTCCAGCTGAGCGCGGCGGTGAGAGTCTGGTGCCGCAGCGGGACGTCGTGCCCGCGCCGGCGCAGCTGCCGGAAGCGCTGGGTCACCTCGCTGAGCAGCTCCTGGGGGCTGAGCAGGCCGCCGCGCGCGGCGACCAGCTCGATCGCTAGGGGCAGCCCGTCCACCCGCACGCAGATCGCGGCCAGCGCGAGCGCGTTGGCCGGGGTGAGCGCCAGCTCCGGGCTCACCGCCCGCAGCCGGGCCAGCAGCAGCGCGACCGAGTCGACCTGGGCGAGCACGTCGAGCGGCGGCAGGTGCGCCAGGTCGGGCAGCGCCAGCGGCGCCAGGCTGAAGACGTGCTCGGCGCGCAGGCGCAGGGCGACCCGGCTGGTGAGCAGGAGTCTCAGCTGCGGCGCGGCCGCCAGCAGCCCGGCCAGCTGTGGCGCCGCGTCGGCCACCTGCTCGACGTTATCGAGCACGAGCAGTGTGCGCCGCTCGCGCAGCGCCGTATGCAGCGCTGCGGCCGGATCGCGGTCGGCCTCGGCGGCGAGCCCGAGCGCCTGGACGATCGTCGGCAGCACCAGGGCCGCCTCGCTGAGCGCCGAGAGGTCGATGAAGGAGACGCCCTCGGGGAACTGTGTAGACAGATCCTGGGCCAGCTGGAGGGCCAGGTGGGTCTTGCCCACGCCGGGCGGGCCGGTCAGGGTGAGCAGCCGCACATCTGCGGATGTGAGCATTGCGGCCAGGGCGGCGCGCTGCGCGGCCCGCCCGATCAGCGGGGTCGCCGGGGCCGGGGCGGTTGCCTGCAGCGGGGCCGGCGACCCCGCGTCGTCGGCGCGGACAGTGGCCGCCAGGTCGAGCAGCCGCGCCGTATCGGCCGGCGCATCCTCAAGCCCGAGCGCGGGGACAAATAGCGCGACCAGGGTGGTCAGGTCGGGCGCGCGCCGGTTGTGCTCCAGGTGGCAGATCTGGCCCTCGCTGTAGTTCACGGCCAGCGCGAGATCGCGCTGGGTGAGGCGCGCGCGCCGCCGCAGGAAGCGCAGAAAGTCGCCGAAGGTGGCGGGGATGGTGCGGCCCTGGGCCGGGTTGAGGGTTGCCATGCGCTGCTGTCCGTAGAGTGTGGCGAGATCTCTCTGATCATACCAGAACTGACAAGAAATGTGCGGTTTTTTGTGAGCGCGGGCGCTAGATTGGAAGGGTGTGATCGCGGCCCACCGTGATCACCCCGCTCACCTGTTGTAGAAAGGCGCCCATAGTATGCGACATCTCCTGCTTGTGCTCGCGCTCACGCTGATCTGTGCGGGGCTCCCGCCGGCGCGGACGGCCAGCGCCGCGAGCTGCGCGTGGACGGGGGCAGTCTCGACGGCCTGGGAGGCGGTCGGAAACTGGAGCTGCGGCGCGGTGCCCGGCCCGGCCGACGCGGTGACGATCAACAGCGTCGGGGCGACGGTGGTGCTCAGCAGCGCGGCGAGCGTCGCCAGCCTGACGATCAACCGCGGCACGCTCTCTGGCGCGGGCGCGCTGGATGTGAGCGGGCTGACCCGCATCCAGGCGTTCCAGGATGTGACGATCAGCACCAGCGGGTCGCGGCTGCCCCAGCTTGAGATCGCCGCCGACAGCGGCATTGTCCGCCTGACCGACCCGGCGCTCAGCGCCGATAGTCTGCAGACACTTGTTATCAACACCACGCCCGGCGGATCGGGCAGCAGCGTGCTCCAGGTCGGCGACCACAGCGTGGGCGCGCTGATGCTCACCAGGGGCAACCTGAGCTGGGGCGGCACGCTGAGCGTCACCGGCAGCTTCAGCTGGGTTGCCGGCGGGCTCGGCGCGGCCAGCGGCTCCTCGGCCATGCTGGTGATCGCCGCCGGCGCGACCGGGACGATCCCGACCGCGGTGGGCGCGGGGCAGACGCTGGGCGGGGCGACCCTGACCAATAACGGCACGCTGACGCTGACAGGGACGCCCGCGCTCAGCCTGAGCAGCGGCATTACGCGGGCCAGGCTGATCAACAACGGCACGCTGGAGTTCCTCACCGCCGGGCCGCTGGTTCTGATGGGCAGCGGAGATGTGCGCAACAACGGCACGCTGCGCGCGGGCGGCACGCTCCAGTTCGACATGGGCGTGCCGCTGGTCAACGTCGGCCTGCTCGATGTGGGGGCGGGCCGCCTGCACGCCGTGGATCTTGATCTCCAGGCGGGCGAGCTGCGCCTGGCCGGCGGCAGCGTGCGCAGCGGCAACAACCAGTTCGCCCAGATCCGGCTCGCCGGCGGCAGCATCACCGGCAGCGGCACGATCACCGGCACGATCCAGAATATCGGCGGCACCCTGGCGCCCAGCGGCCCGCTGCGGGTCTTTGGCGGCTACACCCAGGGGCCGACCGCCACGCTTGAGCTGGCGCTGGGCGGGCTCACGCCGGGCAGCGACTTCGGCGTGCTCCAGCTGACGCCGAACCAGGGCGTCGGCGGCGGCGCGACGATCAACG
>JBAXES010000535.1:0-3558 GCA_037140315.1 Chloroflexales bacterium | reverse complement strand
GAGCGCGACACTGGCAGTGTCGAGGTCAGGGGTTCGAACCCCCTAAGCTCCACCACAATCCACACCGAGGGCCGCGCACCTGCGCGGCCCTCGGTGTCTGCGCGTCCAGCGTGGGGAGGTTTGGAGGGGCGCAGCCCCTCCGAGAAAACCCCCTGATGATCAGTGATTTTAGGGCGGCAGCCTCAAGTGTCAGCCTAGCCCCCGCCGGGCGATCTCCAGGGCGCCGAGCAGCGCGGTGTCGTAGCCGAGCTGGCTGAGGCGCAGCTCCGGGGCCGGCACGAGCCGGAGGTGGCGCTCCATCACCTGCCGGGCCGCGCCGAGCAGCCGCTCGCCGCCGCCGACCGCCACCCCCCCGCCGAGGATGATCAGGTCGGGGGCGTAGATCGTGGCCAGGTTGCGCAGCCCCTGGCCCAGGTTATAGGCCACCTCCGCCCACTCCGCAGCGCTCAGGTGCTCGGCGGCCTTGCCGTAGACCCGGCGGATGCCGTTGCCGGAGACCAGCGCCTCCAGGCAGTCGGGGGCGCCGCACTCGCATGCCACGCGCTCCGGGGACGCGCAGCGGTACGCGACTGCCTGGTGCGCGACCTCGGGGTGCGCCCCCCGGACTCCGGCGTAGATCTCCCCGTCGATCAGGAAGCCGCCGCCCATGCCGGTGCTGAGCGTGAGGTAGAGGAGGCGGCGGGACGTCGCGCCCGCCGCGTACTCGCCCACGGCGGCGACGTTGGTGTCCACATCGACGAAGAAGGGGCAGCCCCAGCGCGCCTCCATCAGCGCCTTGAGCGGGACATCGCGCCACTGCGGCTGGTGCAGCGGCGAGACAACCCCGCGCCGTGCGTCGAGCGGCCCGCCGATCGCCGCGCCGATCCCGGCGATGGGCTCGCCCCCCGCGACCTGGGCGATCATCCGCTGCAGCAGGCCCAGCCCCTCGTCGAGCCCGTGCGGGGTCGGCTCGCGCACGCGTCGGAGCATGTTCCCAGCCGCGTCGGCCGCCGCGACCATGAGCTTGGTGCCGCCGATATCCAGGCCGATAGAGACTGACATACTACCCCCATAACAAAGGGGGCTGGGGCTGTCATCCCAGCCCGCAGCCCCTGCGCCTCGTTCGCTGCTCCCCGCACCCTAATTGCCGGGGATCTCCCAGATCGTGAAGTTATCGAACCAGACCTCGACGCCGCCGTCCTTGTTGTACGAGTCGGTCGAGACGCCGACCTTTCCCTTCGAATAGGTGCTGTCGCTCACCGTCGCAAGGGGTGCCCCGTTCAGGAAGATGCGGATCTGCTCGCCCTGCCTGATCACCCGCAGGCTGTTTACGTCTCCGGGCTTGACAATGCCGGTCGGGTCGCCCTCGGCGAGGGTGGTCGGCTTGCCCTGGGGGTGTGTGACGAACAGCCGGTAGTAGTTGTCGAAGACCTCGAACTTGTAGTAGCCGACATCCTTCTTCTGGTCGAAGACCAGGCCGCAGCTGCCGTCAGTGCCGCCCTGCTTCACCAGGCAGTCCACCTCGGCCACGAAGTCTGTCATGTCGCGCACCTCGTAGAGTTCGTACGAGGTGCTGTCTGCCTTCCAGATCACCTTAAAGACCCCGCCCTCGATCTTGTCGGTCTCGATGTCGTTGAAGGTCCCGGTGAACCAGCTGTTGCGGTTATCGACGAACTCGTCCTTGAAGATCTGCTTGCCGGAGGCGAGCAAGCTGGCCAGATCGGCGTTGGCCTGCTCGATCTCAGCGGTGGCGGAGAGGGCCTGGGCGGTGGCGGCTGTGGCCGTGGCGACGTCGGCGGCGCCGCCGACGTCGCCACGGCCACAGCCGCCACCGCCCAGGCCCTCTCCGCCACCGCTGAGATCGAGCAGGCCAACGCCGATCTGGCCAGCTTGCTCGCCTCCGGCAAGCAGATCTTCAAGGACGAGTTCGTCGATAACCGCAACAGCTGGTTCACCGGGACCTTCAACGACATCGAGACCGACAAGATCGAGGGCGGGGTCTTTAAGGTGATCTGGAAGGCAGACAGCACCTCGTACGAACTCTACGAGGTGCGCGACATGACAGACTTCGTGGCCGAGGTGGACTGCCTGGTGAAGCAGGGCGGCACTGACGGCAGCTGCGGCCTGGTCTTCGACCAGAAGAAGGATGTCGGCTACTACAAGTTCGAGGTCTTCGACAACTACTACCGGCTGTTCGTCACACACCCCCAGGGCAAGCCGACCACCCTCGCCGAGGGCGACCCGACCGGCATTGTCAAGCCCGGAGACGTAAACAGCCTGCGGGTGATCAGGCAGGGCGAGCAGATCCGCATCTTCCTGAACGGGGCACCCCTTGCGACGGTGAGCGACAGCACCTATTCGAAGGGAAAGGTCGGCGTCTCGACCGACTCGTACAACAAGGACGGCGGCGTCGAGGTCTGGTTCGATAACTTCACGATCTGGGAGATCCCCGGCAATTAGGGTGCGGGGAGCAGCGAACGAGGCGCAGGGGCTGCGGGCTGGGATGACAGCCCCAGCCCCCTTTGTTATGGGGGTAGTATGTCAGTCTCTATCGGCCTGGATATCGGCGGCACCAAGCTCATGGTCGCGGCGGCCGACGCGGCTGGGAACATGCTCCGACGCGTGCGCGAGCCGACCCCGCACGGGCTCGACGAGGGGCTGGGCCTGCTGCAGCGGATGATCGCCCAGGTCGCGGGGGGCGAGCCCATCGCCGGGATCGGCGCGGCGATCGGCGGGCCGCTCGACGCACGGCGCGGGGTTGTCTCGCCGCTGCACCAGCCGCAGTGGCGCGATGTCCCGCTCAAGGCGCTGATGGAGGCGCGCTGGGGCTGCCCCTTCTTCGTCGATGTGGACACCAACGTCGCCGCCGTGGGCGAGTACGCGGCGGGCGCGACGTCCCGCCGCCTCCTCTACCTCACGCTCAGCACCGGCATGGGCGGCGGCTTCCTGATCGACGGGGAGATCTACGCCGGAGTCCGGGGGGCGCACCCCGAGGTCGCGCACCAGGCAGTCGCGTACCGCTGCGCGTCCCCGGAGCGCGTGGCATGCGAGTGCGGCGCCCCCGACTGCCTGGAGGCGCTGGTCTCCGGCAACGGCATCCGCCGGGTCTACGGCAAGGCCGCCGAGCACCTGAGCGCTGCGGAGTGGGCGGAGGTGGCCTATAACCTGGGCCAGGGGCTGCGCAACCTGGCCACGATCTACGCCCCCGACCTGATCATCCTCGGCGGGGGGGTGGCGGTCGGCGGCGGCGAGCGGCTGCTCGGCGCGGCCCGGCAGGTGATGGAGCGCCACCTCCGGCTCGTGCCGGCCCCGGAGCTGCGCCTCAGCCAGCTCGGCTACGACACCGCGCTGCTCGGCGCCCTGGAGATCGCCCGGCGGGGGCTAGGCTGACACTTGAGGCTGCCGCCCTAAAATCACTGATCATCAGGGGGTTTTCTCGGAGGGGCTGCGCCCCTCCAAACCTCCCCACGCTGGACGCGCAGACACCGAGGGCCGCGCAGGTGCGCGGCCCTCGGTGTGGATTGTGGTGGAGCTTAGGGGGTTCGAACCCCTGACCTCGACACTGCCAGTGTCGCGCTC
>JBAXES010000534.1:0-3564 GCA_037140315.1 Chloroflexales bacterium | reverse complement strand
GGCCATATCCTGCACCAGCACCGCACGTAGAACATCCACTTACTTCTCCTCTTCGGCCCGCCGTTGGAGTGCCGCGACGACGTGCTCAAGCTCCATCCCGCGCGATGCTTTGATCAGGACATAGTCGCCCGGCTGGAGCAGCGGGAGGGCGGCGCTGGCCGCCTCCGCGCTGGTGTCAAAGGCCATGATCCGGCTGGCCGGCATCCCGGCCGCGTGGGCGGACTCGGCGATCCACCTGGCCCGCTGGCCGACGGTGACGAGCAGCTGGGCGACCTCTGCCGCCCGCCGGCCAACCTCGCGGTGGCCCTGCTCCTCAGCCGACCCCAGCTCCAGCATATCGCCCAGGATGGCCACCCGCCGCCCGTCGATGTCGGCGAGCAGGTCGAGCGCTGCGCGCGACGAGATCGGTGCCGCGTTATACGTGTCGTCGATCAGGGTTGAGCCGCCGACGCCGGGCAGCACGCGCAGCCGGGACTGGGACTCGGGGTCGCACAGGCCGGCGACGATCTCGTCCCAGCCCATGCCCATAATCAGGCCGACGCTGATCGCCGCGAGGGCCAGGTAGACGCTATGGCGACCGATCAGGGGCAGCCGCAGATCCAGGCTGATGTCGCCGTAGTGGGCGCGCAGGCCGATCCCGCCGAGCCCGTAGCTCACCACCTGATCGGCCCAGAGCGTTGCCGTCGGCGTGAGGCCATAGGTGAAGACGTGGGCGCTCGTGCGCCCGGCCATCGCCGCCACCAGCTCGTCGTCCGCGTTCAGCACGGCCCACCCGTCGCTGGGGATCGACTCGACGAGCTCGCCCTTGGTGTTCGCGATCGCCTCGATCGTCTTGAGTCGCTCCAGGTGCGAGGGGCCGACGTTCGTCACGATGCCGATCTGTGGCCTGGCGAGATTCGCCAGGAAGCGAATCTCGCCAGGCGCCCACATCCCCATCTCCAGCACTGCCACCTCGTGGTCAGGCGTGAGTCGGAGCAGAGATGTGGGCAGTGTGGCCTCACTATTAAAGCTGCGTTTACTTTTTAAGGTGCGGAACCGGCGGCTGAGAACTGCCGCCACGACCTCTTTTGTCGAGGTCTTGCCCACACTGCCGGTGATACCAACAACGGTCGGTGTGAGCTGACGATGATGGTAGACGGCCAGCCGCTGCACTGCCATTAGCGGGTCGTCTACGGCGATGAGAAGGCACGTCCCGGGGGCCGCATCGGCGAGTCCGTCGCCCGTCGCCGGGTCGATCAGGGCCCAGGGGCGCTTGCTCTGCGCCAGGGCCTCGCTGCGGGCCTCAACCTCGACGCGGGAGACCAGAGCCCCCGCCGCGCCGTGTGCGATCACATCGGCCAGGAACATATGCCCATTGGTGCGCTCGCCGGCCAGGGCGATGAAGAGCGTCCCCGGCTCAACCTCGCGCGAGTCCGTCACCGCGTCGCCAAAATTCAGATCCTGCCATTGGGATGGGATATGTGGCATCTCGCGGTATGACCGCGGCTGCACACCATACAGGACATGAACTAGTCGTAACACGCTGCCCTCCTCACATCCCCTTGTTGGGATGGCTGCAGCTTCAGGGTGCAGCCGGGGGCAATTATAGCATCATCCTCCGTAGGGGCAGAATGCTGAATGTTGAGTATTGAATGTTGAACCTAGCGTGCCATTCATCATTCACCATTTGCCGCAGATGTAGGTGTCGTCGTCACTCCTGGGATCTCCTGGCCAGGCATGGCCAGGGCCGGGTCGGGCGGGATCTTCTCGTAGCGCAGCAGCTGGTCTACCACGCTGTAGTAGACCGGGATTGCCGTGGTGACGCCCCAGATATCGTCCTTAGGGCGGTCGATCTTCACCAGCACCACATAGCGGGCGTCCTCGGCGGGGGCGAAGCCCAGCACCGAGCCGATCGTATAGTTCGGGTCGTAGCCGCCGCTCTCCAGGGGGATGGAGGACGTTCCGGTCTTCGCGCCCACCTGGTAGCCCGGCACGAGCCACTGGTCGTCGTAGTTGCCGGTCTTCGCCGCCCAGACAACCGGGGCGTAGTGGTTGGCCGAGTTCACCAGCATGCGCCGGATCGTCCAGGCCACACCCGGCTCGATCGGCTGGCCGACCTGCGTGGGCGCGGTGTCGGTGCAGCGCTCGGCCTGGCAGCGCCGCTCCACAATGTAGGGCCGCATCATCACGCCATTGTTGGCGATGGCGCCGGCGGCCTGCGCCATCTGGAGGGGCGTGACCGAGATGCCCTGGCCGTAGGCGTTGGTGAGCAGGCCGATGTCGTTGTAGGCATCGCTGCCCCAGCTGTTGACGATGCCGCCCTCCTCGCCGCCCAGATCGACGCCGGTGGGCCTGCCGAAGCCAAACTTGCCCACGATGCTGTAGAACTTCTCTGGCCCGGTGATCTCGTTGAGCTGGAGTGCGCCCACATTGCTTGAGAAGTAGATCACGTGGGCCGGGTCGATCATGCCGTGGCCGCCGCTGTTCCAGTTGCTCAGCGACTGGCCGAGGCGGTAGATCGTGCCGGTGTCGTTCACCTGCGTGTCGGCGGTGAAGCTGTGGCTCTGCAGCCCGGCGGCCACGGTGATCATCTTAAAGGTGCTGCCCGGCTCATACACGTTGCTGATCGCCGGGTTGCGCCCGTAGACATCGGCCGGGAAGTCGCCGTAGCGGTTCGGGTCGAAGGTGGGCAGGCTGGCCATCCCGCGGATCGCGCCGGTCTTCGGGTCGAGCACAATAATGCTGCCGCCATCAGCGTTATGCTTCTGGATCGCCATCTGGAGCTCGCGCTCGATCACGTACTGCACCAGCGGGTCGATCGTCAGGGTCAGATTCGCGCCGTTGCGCGGCGGGATGGTGTGCGAGGGTGCGATGGCGATCGGGTTCTGCTTCGGGTCGAACTCGGCCTGCACGCTGCCGTTGATCCCCTGGAGCATGCTGTTGTAGAAGCCCTCGACGCCGCTGATCCCGTCGCCGTTATAGTTGGCGGCCCCGATCACCTGGGCGGCGAAGGTGCCCTGGGGGTAGACGCGGCGCGGCTCGTACAGCCAGTGTAGGCCGGGCTCGTTGAGGGCGTCGACCTGGGCGGCCACCGCCGGGTCGAGCCAGCGGGCCACCGGCAGCCAGTACTTGTCCTTGTTGGTGAGGGCCGCGAGGATCTCCTGCGAACCCTTGCCCAGCAGGGCCGACAGGGTCAGGGCGAGGCGCGGGGCCTTCTGCGGGTCGATCTGGCTGGGCACAACCCAGAGGCTCTCGCGGTCCACATCCATCGCCAGCACATTGCCGAGGTGGTCGGTGATCAGACCGCGCTGGGCCTGGATGGGCACCTGCTGGTCGATCTCGGCGCGGGCCTGGGCTGCGAGGCTCTCGTGCTGGACCACCTGGAGGTCGGCGAGGCGGGCCACCACCCGCGCGATCAGCAGCAGGCAGATCAGCAGCACGGCGTTGATCCGCCAGCGCTGAAGCCGCACGCGCGTGGGCGGTGCGGCTGCGGCCGGCTGGGTTCGCGGCGAGTTGTTGGTTCGTGTGGCCATAGGTTAGGGAACAGGGAACAGGGAACAGGGAACAGGGAACAGGGAACAGGGA
>JBAXES010000533.1:0-3572 GCA_037140315.1 Chloroflexales bacterium | reverse complement strand
GGTAGGGGCTGGGGGTTGGCCTCCACATGCGCCAGGCCGACGTTCGTCCCCCTGGCGAAGCCGACGTTCGCATCAAGGGCGATCAGCTCAGCGGCGGGAAACTCTGCGCGCACCATGGCCGCGCTGCCATCGGCCGAGGCGTTATCAACCACGACGACGCGCATGGGCAGAGCGCAGCAGCCCAGCGCTGCCAGGCAGCGGCGCAGCAGGCCAACGGTGTTGTACGACACGATCACGACGGCTACAGCTGGTGGGTGTTGGTGCATAGCGGGGCGCATTCTAGCGCGGAGTCCACCGGCGCGCAAGGCACAGCCCGGAAGATGCTACAATGGGCCTATGGCTAACTACCTGCGCGACTTTATGAGCGCGGCCCCGGTGCTAAGTGCGCGCCGGCCGACGATCAACGAGTTCTTCCTGTCGGCCTATACGCTAAGTATTTACACCGGCTGCGAGCTTGGCTGCCCCTACTGTGACAGCTGGCTCTTCGGTGATCGTCCGCTCAACGAGACCGTCCACATCCCGATCGATCTGCCGCAGCGCCTCGAAGCGGAGCTGAGTGCGGTCGACCGCGGCGACCTGATCGCAATCACCGCCCTCAGCGACCCCTACCAGCCCGCCGAGCAGACCTACCGGATCACCAGGCAGACCCTGCAGGTGCTCGCTGAGCACGGGCAGCCGTGCCTGCTCCTCACCAAGAGCGCCAGCGTCCTGGAGGACGCAGCCCTGCTCCAGCGCATGAACGAGGGCAGCCTGGCGATCGTGATGACCACCCTGCTCACCATGGACCCGCACCTGGCCGAAAAGCTGGAGGGCAAGGCCCCGCCGCCGGCCATGCGCCTGGAGATGCTCGCCGAGCTGAAGCGCTCGGGCGTACCAGTTGGCGTGGCGCTGCTGCCGATCATGCCCTACGTCAACGACACCCAGTCGGCGCTGCGCACAACCCTGCGGGCCTGCGCGGCGGTCGGGGTTGACTTTGTGATCTGGGACTACCTGCACATCCCGAACGAGCGCCACCGCAGCCGGGTAAACGAGATCCTGGCGCGCGTGGGATCTTTCCCACACAGCTACTACCGTGATATCTACCAGGGCCAGGTCAAGGTGAGTGCGTCCTACCGCCACGACCGCGACGTGGAGCTGCTTAATCGCTGCGACGGCCTGAACCTAGAGGTGCGGGCGCCGCACCGGATCTATGCCGGCAAACTGCGCGCGACCAGCGAGGCGGCCCTATTGCTCAAGCACAGCGGCTTCCGCGACCGCGTCCAGGGCCGGGATCGGGTCGCAGACATTCACCGCAACCTGGCCGAGCAGATCTACGCCGGGGACACGCGCCCGGCGAGCCTGCGCGAGAGTCCCCTCGGCCCGACCATCCGCGAGATTCTCGACAGGGGCCAGCCGTAGAGGCGGCCCGCGGGCCGCCCGTCATGCGGGGAGGTTTGGAGGGGCTGCACCCCTCCGAGAAAAAAACCGTTGCACACTATCAAACAAAGTATGATATCACACTCGCAGGGCGGATCGACCGGCTGTCTGCCGCTGGAGGCGAGCGTAGAGCTGGCGGCGCAGCTGAGAGACGCGCTGCCGATACTCTGGCGTGCCGATCGACTCCGTCCACATGATCAGCGCGTCCTCGCCATTATCAGTGTAGTAGCGTGGGCGGGTGCCGGTCGGCTGGAATCCGTACTTCACGTAGAGTCGCTGGGCGACGGAGTTCGAGACGCGCACCTCCAGGGTGAGCAGCTGGGCCTGGAGCTCGTAGGCGGCGTCGATCAGCCCGTTCAGCAGCAGCTCGCCCACGCCGCGCCCGCGGTGCAGCGGGTCAACCGCGATCGCGGTGACGTGCGCGTCGTTCACGGTGAGCCAGAGCCCGCCGTAGCCGATGATCGGGCAGCTGTGGCTTGAGCCGTTCGCTGAGGGGAAGAGGGCGGCAGCGATCTGGCTGAGCAGCCCGGGGCGGCGGCCCTGCGGGGCCGGGCCATGCCTTGCCGGGGGCGGCGTGGGGCTGCTGCGGACAACCAGGTAGCGGCAGCTCGCCTGGTTGCGGATCTCGCGCCTGTAGGTGTTGGCCGACCAGGGGGTGGTGAAGCTCTGGCTCTCGATCTGCTGCACCTCGGGGATGTCATCCTCGGTCATCGGCTCGATGAAGTAGTACATCCTCGTCACCTCATAGAGCGAGAGCAACCCGCACAAGCGCGCGCAGGTAGCGAGCGAGCGGATCTCGCCCGCTACCTGCGCCCCCATTACTTAATCGGCGTCGCCGATGTGACGTTGAAGATACTCTTGTAGGCCCCGTCCTTCCCAAAACTGCCGCCGGTCTGGAACGTGCCAGTGACCTCCACCAGGCCCCAGACATAGCTGTTATTCGGCCCGACGTGCAGCTCGGCGGATTTGTCGGGCGGGAAGCCCTCCATCCAGATCGGGCTGCCCATCGGCTGAGGGCTTGAGCCATCTTCCTCGGTGGAGACGCCCTGGGCCAGCACAAAGATCACCGAGTTCCAGAAGTAGTAGCCCTGGGTGGTGATCGTCTGGCCGCTGTACTTCTCGGGGCTGCGCTGAAGATCAAAGAACGAGACCTTCCCACTGGCGAGCGGCGCGTCCTTGATCGCATTCTCGACGCGGCGCACCTGCTCGATCGGTTCGGCGGCGCTGACGGTGATCTGGTAGGGGTACTTGCCGCCCGGGCCGAAGCTGCCGGAGGCAAACTGGCCGCGGACGCGCACGAATCCATAGACCGCATCGCCGGGGCTATGCAGGCTGGCGGTGACCTCGGCGGGGAAGCCCTCAAGCCAGATCGCATCGCCGAGGGGCTGGGCGTCGAGCCCGTTGTCGAGCGTATGGACGCCAAGGGCCAGCACGGATATGGTCGGGTCGCCGGGGCGCCAGAGGTAGGCCCCATCGACCGTGATCTCCTTGCCGGCGTACGCGGCGGGGTCGGCTGTCACATTCTGGACGTAGAGCGAGGCACCAAGCGAACCGCCCTGGCCACCGCAGGTGGAGAGCAGCGGCAGCAATACGAGCAGCAAAAGGGCGATCAGCAGGGATCGCCGCGGGCTGCGGATCATGAGCATCCTCCTGGAGCACAAACGCTGGCGGGGGGCTGGCCTGTATGAGGCGGGGCTGATCGCAGAGGCTACCGGCCATACAGGAAAGGCACTGCTGGGCCAACTGGCCGCAGCGACACCTTCTTCGTACGATCATTACGACACGATGGGCGAGATTATACCAGATGCGATCCGAGGTAGCAACCTGAGAAATTCTTGACAGCGGTACATGAGAACAGTATTATTAGCATACCATGGAGCTATGAAATCCATAATGGCCTGAACCAGCACAGCGGGGCTCAGCCCTAGGCCATCGCCCCGCTTGATGCACTTTAAAAACTTCATAGGAGGCTACCGTGATAGAGTTATTCTGGGCCGCGCTCGGCCTAGTAGTCGGGCTGGGAGTTGGCGGCGGCGTCGGCGTCTGGTGGGTCAACAATGGCGTTAACGCACAGGCGCAACAGAAGGCCGCCGAGGCCCGGCTGCTCTTGGAAGAGGCGCGATCCCAGCAAAAAGAGATCTTGCTTCAAGCCAAAG
>JBAXES010000532.1:0-3582 GCA_037140315.1 Chloroflexales bacterium | reverse complement strand
CCAGCGCCTGGCCATCGCCGCCGCCCTGCTGCCAACCCCCGAGCTGATCATCCTCGACGAGCCAACCAGCGGCCTCGACCCGGCCGGCACGGTCGAGATCCGCGACCTGATCCGCGAGCTGGCCGCCGACGGGCGCACCATCCTCCTGTGCAGCCACCTCCTGCACGAGGTCGAGCAGCTCTGCGGGCGAGTGGCGATCCTCAAAGAGGGCCGTATGATCGCCCAGGGCGCCGTGGGCGATCTGCTGCGCCGCGACGCGGGCATCCGCATGCGCGTCGAGGGCGACCAGGCCCAGGCGATCGCCCTGCTGCGCGGCCTGCCCTGGGTGCGCGGGGCGGCGGCCGAGGGCGACCTGCTGATCATCGACGCGCCGACCGCGCGGGTGGCCGAGCTGAACGGCTACCTGGCCCGCAGCGGGGTTGCCGTGGCCGAGATCGGTGTGCGCGAGCGCTCCCTGGAGTCTTTCTTCCTTGAGGTGACTGGTGATCGCTGACCTGCGCAACCTGATCGCCGCCGAGTGGCTCAAGCTCAGCCGGCGGCCCCTGAGCTGGGTGCTGCTGGGTGCCTTCGGGGGCTCATGCTGCTCTACCTGGCCACCTGGGCCCTGGTCGTCGCGCTCCACACCGGCGCCCTGGTCGGCGGCTCGCGCATCGAGGTGCTCGTCCCGGCCCAGATCGCCGAGCTGCGGCGGCAGCTCAGCTTCCCCGGCATCTTCGGCGCAGTGCTCGGCCAGGTCAACAGCACCGGCGGCATCTGCGCGATCATCCTGGCCGCCGGCTTCCTCGGCAGCGACTACAGCTGGGGCACCCTGCGCGCCCTGCTCACCCGCGCCCCCGATCGCGGGGCCTACCTGCTGGCCAAGCTGATCACCCTGCTGATCGGCCTCCTGGCCGCCATCCTGCTCGCCCTGCTGCTCGGCGCGCTCTTCGCCATGGCCTGCTCGCCCGCCCTGGGCCTGTCGTCGGGCATACGCCCGCGCGACCTGCTGGCGCTGCCCGTCGGCATACTGCGCTCGCTCTACGTTATCTTGCCGTATATCATGATCACCCTGGCCAGCGCCGCCCTCGGGCGCTCGGTGCTGGCCGGCGTCGGCGGCGGCCTGATCTTCCTGGCCCTCGATGTCAGCGCCGGGTCGCTCAACACGATCAGCGCGGTGAGCCCGCTCGTGCGGCTGCTCGTCAACCTCCTGCTCCAGCCAAACATCAACACCCTGGTGGTGCTCAACAGCCAGCTCTTCGGACTCGACCAGTCGGTGCTGGTGAGCAGCCTCGACCTGAGCCTGCTGCCCTCGCCGCTCCAGGCCACGCTCGTGATCGCGGCCTACTGCGGAGTCTTCTTCTGGAGCGCCTACCGCCTGCTGCTTCGTCGTGATGTGGCGGGCACCATCTAATTAGGGGCGGAGCAGGAGCCGCGCAGCTCGTGTACGTGCACAATGGCAATCAGTCCGGGCGCCGCTCCTGCTGCGCCCCAACGTGAAAAGATAACGAGTATGTCAATGCCGACCGCCCTAGACAAGGCCACCCTGGACCACGACCTGCACACGCTCCAGCAGCAGAAGCAGATCTGGGAGATCTTGCCGGTGGAGCAGAAGATCGACCTGCTGCTACAGAGCCGCCACCTGCTCGGCGTCCACGCCGAAGAGTGGGTGCGCCTCTGCGTAGCGGCCAAGGGGATCGACCCGCGCTCGACCTGGGTCGGCGAGGAGTGGGTCACCGGGCCGTGGGCGATCGCCGAGGTGATCAACGGCTACATCGAGACGCTCAAGGATATCGCCCACGGCAGGCTGCCGAAGCTGCACAAGGTCAGCACCCGGCCCGACGGCCAGGTGATCGCCGAGGTCTTCCCGCGCACGATCTACGACCACCTGCTGCTGAACGGCATCACCGCCGAGGTCTGGATGCAGCCGGGGGTGACGGCGGCGAACCTGGCCGCCGAGATGGCCTCGCTCTACCGCGAGCCCGCACCCGAGGGCGTGGTGGTGCTGGTGCTGGGCGCCGGCAACGTCAGCAGCATCCCGCCGCTCGACGTGCTCTACCACATGATCGTGCGCGGCCACGTGGTGATGCTGAAGATGAACCCGGTGAACGACTACCTCGACCCGCTGATCGAGGCGGTCTTCGCCCCGTTTGTGCGCGCCGGCTTCCTGCGGGTGATCTCGGGCAGCGCCGAGGTGGGCGAGTACCTGACCCACCACCCCGAGGTCGACGAGATCCACCTGACCGGCAGCGCCCGCACCCACGACGTGATCTTCTACGGGAAGGGTCCTGAGGGCGAGGCCCGGCGGGCGCGCAATGAGTCGCTGGTCAACAAGCCGGTGACCAGCGAGCTCGGCGGGGTCGGGCCGCTGATCGTCCTGCCGGGGCGCTGGAGCGCGGCCGACATCCGCTACCACGCCGAGAACGCGGTGACCATGAAGATGCACAACAGCGGCTTCAACTGTGTGGCCGCCCAGGTGCTCGTGCTGCCCGCGGCCTGGGAGCAGCGCGAGGAGTTTATGGCCGCGGTGCGCCAGGTGCTGCGCGAACTGCCGCCGCGCCACGCCTTCTACCCCGGCGCCGACCAGCGCCAGCGCGAGGCCCTGGCCCGCTACCCCCGCGCCGAGACCTTCGGCGGCGATGTGCCCAGCACCCTGATCGCCGACCTCGACCCGCAGGGCGACGACTACTGCTTCCGCAGCGAGTTCTTCGGCACGGTCTTCGCCCAGACCAGCCTGCCCGGCGACGACCCGGCGACCTACTTCCACAACGCGGTGAGATTCTGCAACGAGCGGCTGATGGGCACCCTGGGCGCGTCGATCATCGCCCACCCGAAGACGATCCGCGCCATGGGGCCGGCCTTCGAGGACGCCCTCGCCGACCTGCGCTACGGCGCGATCGGCGTGAACATCTGGGCCGCCGCCGCATTCCTCATCCCCGAGGCAACATGGGGGGCCTTCCCCGGCCACACCGAGGACAACATCCAGAGCGGCATCGGCGTGGTGCGCAACTCGCTGATGTTCGACCGGCCGCAGAAGACGGTGGCCCGCGGCTCGTTCTACCCCTTCCCGCGCAGCTGGCTCCACGCCGACTTCAACATCGCCCCCAAGCCGCCATGGTTCGTCACCAACCGCACCGCCAACCGCACCGCCCGCCTGGTGACGGGGGTCGCGGTTGACCCGCGGCTCACCCGGCTGCCGGCGATCTTCGCCCTGGCCCTGCGGGGCTAGAGCCATGGTGAGGGTATGGGAGAGCTTCGCTCTCCCATAAAGAACTGGCTCTGTGGCGGCGCGGCTACACCGCGCCGCCACAGAGCCAGTTCCACACCCCGGCCGGGCCGCAGGCCCTACCGAGCCTTCGGCTTGGCGATCGACACGCGCACCTGCTTGCCGCGCAGCGAGGTGCCGCTCAGCACATGCAGCACCTTCTGGGAGTGCTCGTTAGGCACCTCAACAAAGGAGAAGCGGTCATAGATATCGATGCTGCCAATGCTCTTGCCGGGCAGGCCGACCTCGTTGGCGATCGCGCCGACAATGTCAGCCGGGCGGATGCGGTCGAAGCGACCGACATCGAGGAAGAGCCGCACCATGCCCGGCTCGGCCCCCAC
>JBAXES010000531.1:0-3612 GCA_037140315.1 Chloroflexales bacterium | reverse complement strand
CCGGGGAATGTCTCCTCTTGGCGCCCGGCGCGTGGCCGAGCGCAAAGAGGAGCCCTTCCTCGGCTCGCGGCGCTGGTATCGCGGCAAGATCATCGACGCCCTGCGCGATCATAGCGCCCTGCCCCTGGCCCGCCTCGGCCCTCTGGTGAAGGCCGACTATCACGATCAGGACGCCGCGTGGCTGCGCGATCTGGTGGCCGGCCTGGCCCGCGATGGGCTGGCCACCCTGGAGGGCGACGAGGTGAGATTGCCATAGGGGCGTAGCGAGCTGCGCCCCTATGGCTTGACCCGACTACCACGCTGTGTTACAGTGTCTTTCCATAAGCCCTTTGAGAGTAGCTTATGGCAACAATTACCCTGCGCCCTGGCCGCGAGCGACCAGTCATCCAACGCCACCCCTGGGTTTTCTCGGGGGCTATCGCTGCTGTGCACGGTGCGCCGGCCGAGGGCGAGGCGGTTGATGTGCTCGCGCCCACGGGTGACTGGCTCGCCCGCGGCCTGTGGAGCGGCACATCGCAGATCCGCGCCCGCCTCTGCGCCTGGGACCCGAACCAGCTGCTGGACGAGGGCTGGCTGCGCGAGCGGATCGCCCGCGCTGTGTCTGGCCGCGCCGGCATGGCCGACAGCCAGGATGGGGCCTGCCGCCTGGTGTTCAGCGAGTCCGACGGCCTGCCCGGCCTGATCGTCGACCGCTACGGCGCCCACCTGGTGGTCCAGATCCTCACCCAGGGCATGGAGGCGCGCCGGGCCGAGGTGCTGCGCGCCCTGGTCGATCTGCTCGCCCCGCGCGGCATCTTCGAGCGCAGCGACAACGACATGCGCGAGAAGGAGGGCCTGCCCCCGGGCGACGGCCTGCTCTGGGGCGAGGAGCCGCCCGACCAGATCGCCCTGCTCCCCGCCACCGCCATCGGCACATCCGCCACCCCGCCGCGCCTGCTCGCCGACCTGCGCGCCGGCCAGAAGACCGGCTTCTACCTCGACCAGTCGATCAACCGGGCCCGCGTGGCCGCCTACTGCCAGGGTACGCGCGTGCTGGACTGCTTCGCCTACAGCGGCGGGTTCTCGGCCTACGCCGCCCGCGCCGGCGCCGCCAGCCTGACCCTGATCGACACCAGCCCCGCCGCGCTCGATATCGCCCGCCAGAACCTCGCGCTGAACCAGATCCTCACCCCCGCCGACTACGTCGAGGGCAACGTCTTCAAGGTGCTGCGCGGCTTCCGCGCCGAGGGCCGCCGCTTCGATGTGATCATCCTTGACCCGCCCAAGTTTGCCAATAGCCAGGGCCAGGTCGATCACGCCGCCCGCGGCTATAAGGACATCAGCTGGCTGGCTATGCAGCTGCTCAGCCCCGGCGGCGTCCTCGCAACCTTCAGCTGCTCCGGCCTGATCTCGCCCGACCTGTTCCAGAAGATCGTCTTCGGCGCCTCGGTGGACGCCGGGCGCGACGTGCAGATCATCGAGCGGCTCACCCAGTCGCCCGACCACCCCGTCCTGCTGACCTTCCCGGAGAGCGAGTACCTCAAAGGGCTTGTGTGCCGCGTCTGGTAGGGGCGGGTGTTGCAGAGGGCGATCCCTGCAGAACACCCCCCGTGATAGAAGCAATGAGCTATACCATCTTCGAGGACGGACACATCTCTAGCCCGCACGGATTCCGCTCCACCGGCGTCTCGTGTGGGCTGAAGGACGGCAGCAAGGCCCGTGACCTCGCCCTGGTCTTCTCGCTGCAGCCGTGTAAGGTTGCCGCCATGTTCACCACCAGCGTCACCTGCGCCGCGCCGGTCTTCCTGAGCCAGGCCATCCTCTCGCACAACCGCGAGGCCATCCGCGCGGTGCTGATCAACTCGGGCCACGCCAACGCCGGCACCGGCCAGGCCGGCCTCACCGACGCGGTGGAGTGCGCCAAGCAGGTGGCCGATGAGCTGGAGATCCAGCGCGACGCGGTGATGCTCATGTCCACCGGCGTGATCGGCGTGCCGCTGCCCATGCCCAGGATCCGCGACGGCATCCGCCGCGCGGTTAGCGAGCTCGACAGCGGCGGCGGGCGGCGCGCGGCGGTGGCCATCCTCACCACCGACACCCGGCCCAAAGAGCGGGTCTACCGCGTGCAGCTCGGCGAGGGCTACCGGGTGACGCTCGCCGGCATGGCCAAGGGCACGCGCATGATCCACCCGCGCATGGCCACCATGCTCTGCCTGATAACCACCGACCTGGCGATCGAGCAGCGCCTGCTCGCGCAGTCGCTGAGCCACGCCGTGACCCGCTCGTTCAACCGGCTCAACCTCGACGGTGACTGTAGCCCGAACGATACGGTGATGGTGCTGGCCAACGGCGCCGCCGATGGCCCGATGATCACCGACGCCGCCACGCGCGAGTTCGTCGCCTGGCAGGAGGCCCTCGACCAGCTCTGCTACGAGCTCTCGCAGCAGATCGTGCGCGACGCCTCCACTGGCGGTAAGATCATGCAGGTGACGGTGCGCGGCGCCGCCAACGAGGAGTACGCCCGCAGGATCTGCGATGTGGTGGCCCGCTCAAGCGCGGTGCGCTCGGCCTGCATGCGCAATATCGCCGACTGGGGCTCTCTGCTCGTCGCCATCGGCTCAAGCGGGGTGGAGCTGCGGCCCGAGCTGCTGGAGCTGCGCATCGGCCACGTTGTGCTGATGTCTGAGGGCCAGCCCTGCACCTTCGACCAGACCGTGGTGATCCAGCTCTTTACGAGCCCCGAGATCGACTTTACAATCGACATGCACCTCGGCCCGGCTGAGGCGACGGTGCTGACATGCGCGTGGCATGAGGAAAGTGGCGGAAGAAACATATGATCCAGCAGCTGCCGCTCTTCCCCCTCGGGACTGTCCTGTTCCCCGGCGGGACGCTGAACCTGCACATCTTCGAGGAGCGCTACCGCACCATGATCGGCCAGTGCATTGAGCAGGGCAGCCCCTTCGGGGTGGTCTACCTGCGCTCCGGCGATGAAGTGGTCGAGGGACGCCCGGCGGCGCGCCCGGCCGAGATGGCCAGCATCGGCACGGTCGCCCAGATCAGCGCCAACGTGCGGCTGGAGGACGGGCGCTACCTGCTCACCGCCACCGGCCTGCGCCGCTTCAGCATCCACCATATCCTCCAGCGGGTGCCCTATATCATCGCCGCCGTGGTCGAGCTGCCGGAGGAGGGCGGCCTGCAGGTTGAGGCGGCGGCCCGCGAGCTGCGCGCGGCCTACGGGCGCTACTGGCAGGCTGTCTCGACGGCCTCCGGCGCCCCGGTTGAGGTTGAGGATTTCTCCGAGGAGCCCGAGTCTATGGCCTACCAGCTCGCCGAGCGCCTCCAGGTGCCCTACGACCAGAAGCAGCGCTGGCTGGAGGCTGAGCTGAACGCTCGCCTGCGCGGCCTCGCCGGAGAACTCCTCGGCGAGCTGGCCATCCTGCCGCCCACGCCCGGCCTGGGAAACTTGAATTAGGAATGCTGAATGTTGAATGTTGAATGCCGGACATTCAGCATTCAGCATTCAGCATTCAACATTACCAATGGACGATGTCCTCCCCTTCCCGCTCCTCGCCCTGGTGGGCCAGCCCGAGCTGAAGATGGCCCTGATCCTCGGGCTGATCAACCCGCAGATCG
>JBAXES010000530.1:0-3618 GCA_037140315.1 Chloroflexales bacterium | reverse complement strand
CGCCCCGATGGGCAGGCTGCTGAGGTGCGGGTGACGCTCGACGGGCGCGATGCGGGGGCGCTCCTGATCAGCGCGGCGGGCGGCACGTATGATCTGGCGCTGGCTTTGCCTGTCCGCAGCCCCGCCATGCGCGGCGTGGTTATCGGGCTGCGCAGCGCCACCTTCAGCGCGCGCGACTACGACCGGGCGAGCGCGGATGGGCGAGCGCTGGGGGTGCGGGTCGCGCAGGCGGAGGTTGTGGTACCGTGAGGCCGCCCCAGGGCCTATGTTAGAATGGGCCGCAGCCAATGCTGCGCTAAGGATACTCCTATGGACACCACCGACCGGCCGGGCGGCCAGCTGATGACCCACCTGCTCGCGTTCGGCCACCTGCTGCGCGAGATGGGCGTGGCGGTGAGCCCGGGGCAGGTACTAGCCCTGATCGAGGCGCTGGAGCACGTGCCGATCACCCGGCGCGAGGACTTTCGGGCGGCGGCGCGGGCCACCCTGGTGCTGCGCCGCGAGGACCTGCCGCTCTTCGACACCGCCTTCGAGTTCTTCTGGCGCAAGTCCACCGGCGCGGACCCCGAGCGCGAGATGCTGCTGATGGCCATCCCGCAGATCCGCATCCCGCGCCGCCAGCTGCGCCTGCCCCGCCGCAGGCCCGGCGAGGGCGACGAGGCCGAGAAGCAGGAGCGCGAGCGCGAGGAGCTTGAGATCCAGCTCACCTACAGCCGCAGCGAGGCCCTGCGCCACAAGGACTTCGGCCAGTTCAGCTGGGAGGAGGTCCAGGCGTGTAAGGAGCTGATCCGGCGCATGCGCTGGAAGATCGAGGAGCGGCCGAACCGGCGCCGCCGCCCCGAGCGCGCCGGGCGCACCCTGGACATGCGCCGCACCCTGCGCCAGAACATGCGCTATGGCGGCGAGCCGCTCACCCTGGCCTGGCGCGAGACGCAGCGCGAGCCGCGGGCGCTGGTGGTGATCTGCGACATCAGCGGCAGCATGGAGCGCTACTCGCGCATCCTGCTCCAGTTTGTCCACGCCGTCTCCAGCCGCCTCGGCGAGGTGGAGTCCTTTGTCTTCGGCACCCGCCTGACCCGGATCACCCGCCAGCTGCGCCACAGGGACATCGACGACTCGATCGACGCGGTGACGAGGCACGTGCGGGACTGGAGCGGCGGCACGCGCATCGGCGACGCGGTGCGCGAGTTTAACTACCGCTGGGGCCGGCGTGTCCTCGGGCGCGGCCCGGTGGTGCTGCTGATCAGCGACGGCTGGGACCGCGGCGACCCGCAGGTGCTCAGCCACGAGATGGACCGCCTGCAGCGCTCGTGCCACCGCCTGATCTGGCTGAACCCGCTGCTGGGCAGCCCCGGCTACGAGCCGCTGACCCTGGGCATGCGGGCGGCCCTGCCGTTTGTGGACGACTTCCTGCCGGTGCATAACCTGGTGAGCCTGGAGCAGCTGGGCCAGCGGCTCTCGACCATCGGCGACAAGCGCACCGCCCGCCGGCAGAGATTAAGACCCTCACCCCCGGCCCCTCTCCCTTAGAGGGAGAGGGGAGACTAGCAACAACGCTCGTGCAATCCTGCGTGTGGGGTTAGGGGCGTACAGAACGTATACACGAAGAGGCGTTTCGCCGCACCACGTTGCGGCGCGTTCCCCCTCTCCCGCCGCAGCGGGAGAGGGGGACAGGGGGTGAGGGCCGTCCCGCCGGGGGTGAGGGCAATAGTGTCGAAGTGCAAATTGTAGATGTGAACCTTGGCTAATAACAACGAAACCAACCCGAAGGCCCAGGCCGACGCGCTCGTGGCCCGTGGGCGCGCCCTGATCGCGAAGAACCGCCTGCCCGAGGCCACCGACCTGCTGAATAGGGCGGTGAAGCTCTACTGGGCCGCCGGCGACTTCTACAGCGCCGCCGCCCAGACCGGCAACTACGGCTGGACCCTGCGCCGTATGGGCCGGGCCGACCTGGCGCGGCCCTACCTGGAGCAGGCGGCCGCGATCTTTGACGACATCGGCCTGGCCGAGTTCGCCGAGCGCCACCGCTTCGCCGCCAACGATGTGGCCAGCGTGCTCGACCCGGCATTCCTGTCCAGCCTGCCGCCGGCGGTGCGCGGGGCCCTGGAGCGCGGCGACGGCGCGGCCCTGCAGTTCGCCCTCGACGCCCTGCCGGTCGCCGAGCAGCAGCTGATCTACGAGCGGCTGACGGCGGCCGGGGTGATCAGCGACGCCGACGAGGGGCAGGCCGACACCGCCGTGCAGCAGTTCGAGCCGCTGCTCCAGGCGGTGGCCGCCGTGGCCCGCGGCGATCAGTCCGAGCGCGCCGATGTCGAGGCCGCCCTGGAGGATCTGGAGCGCAAGGGCTGGCGCGTCCGCCGCCCGGTGCAGAAGATCTGGCAGGGCGAGCGCCGCCCCGGCCCGCTGCTCTATGGCCTCGACCCCAGCGACACCGCCCTGGTGCAGCGCGTCCTCGATATCCTCGGTACGCTATGACGACGGACATCTTCTACAGCGCGCGGCGATCCGCGCCCGCCGCCCTGGCCTTCCACCGGCGCCTGCCCGGCTACGCGCCCACGCCGGTCGTCGAGGCGCCGGCCCTCGCGGCGCGCCTGGGCATCGGCCGGCTCTCGCTGAAGCTGGAGACCGACCGGCTCGGCCTGCCCTCGTTCAAGATCCTCGGCGCGTCGTACGCCGCCTACCGGGCGCTGTGCGCGCGGCTCGGCGGCGAGCCCGCGTGGGCGGTCCCGGACGACCTGCGCGCCGCCGTGGCCCCCCTGCGCCCGCTGACCCTGCTGGCCGCCACCGACGGCAACCACGGGCGGGCCGTGGCGCGCATGGCCGCGCTGCTCGGCCTGCGGGCGCGCATCTTCGTGCCCGCCGACATGGCCTTGGCGCGCATGGGCGCGATCATCGGCGAGGGGGCCGAGCTTGAGGTGGTACATGGCAGCTACGACGACGCGGTGGCGCTGTCGGCCGCCGCCGCCGGCCCGCAGGCCCTGGTGATCTCTGACACAGCCTGGCCGGGCTACGAGCAGACCCCGCGCGACGTGATCGCCGGCTACGGTACGATCTTCCAGGAGGCCGACGCCGCCCTGGGCAGCCCGCCCGACCTGGTGGCCGTGCAGATGGGCGTGGGGGCCCTGGCGGCGGCGGTGATCGGCCACTACCGGCGGCGCGGGGCTGGCCCGACCATCGTCGGCGTCGAGCCCGACCAGGCGGCCTGCGTGCTGGCCTCGCTGCGGGCCGGCGAGATCCGTGAGGTGCCCGGCCCGCACCGCTCGATCATGGCCGGGCTCAACTGCGGCCTGCCCTCGCCCGTGGCATGGCCGATCCTGCACACCGGGCTCGACGCCGCCCTGGCGGTGCCCGACGACCTGGCCCGCGCCGCGATGCGCGCCCTGGCCGCCGAGGGCGTGTCCGCCGGCGAGACCGGGGCCGCCGGGGTGGCCGGGCTGATCGCCCTCTGTGAGGACAGCGAGGCCCGCGCCCGCCTCGGCATCGGCCCGCACACCCACGCCCTGGCGATCATCACCGAGGGCGTGACCGACCCGGCCGCGTACGCGCAGATCGTCGGCTGACACCTGTTTTTGATAGGATAAACGGGAGCCACCCCTCCCGAAAAAAGATCGAGGAAAC
>JBAXES010000529.1:0-3634 GCA_037140315.1 Chloroflexales bacterium | reverse complement strand
GCCTCGCCGATGTCCACCAGCTTGCCGGTGGCCAGGTTGCGCCCGTAGCAGAGCCGGCAGATGCCGTGCTCCGACTGGCAGCTCAGCGTCGAGCGCACATAGACCGACTTGATGCCGTGGCTGTCGATATTGTTCGCGATCTCATCGTCGATCTCGACATTCCGCTCGGCCAGCAGCTCGCCGGTCGCCTTGTCGTACACCGGCGCGGCCAGGATGCGCCCGACCATACGCACGGCCAGCTTCTCCATCAGCTCGTCGTCGTCGGCCGCGTGCAGCCAGAAGCCGTCCTGCGTGCCGCAGTCCTCGATCGTCACGATCACGTCCTGGGCCACATCGACGAGGCGTCGGGTCAGGTAGCCGGCGTCGGCCGTGCGCAGGGCGGTGTCAGCCAGACCCTTGCGCCCGCCGTGGGTGGAGACGAAGTAGTCGAGCACCGAGAGGCCCTCGCGGAAGTTGGCCTTGATCGGCAGCTCAATGATCCGCCCGGTCGGGTCGGACATCAGGCCGCGCATGCCGGCCATCTGCGAGATCTGGTTGATGTTGCCGCGGGCGCCCGAGGTAGACATCATCGCCACCGGGCCGAACTGGTTCATGTTCTCCTTCACCGCGCCGATGGTGAGCTTGGTGGCCTCCTGCCAGATCCGCACCACCTCCTGGTAGCGCTCCTCCTCGGTGATCAGGCCGCGGCGGAACTGCTTCTCAACATCGGCGACAAATGCCTCGGCGTTGCCGACGATCTCGTACTTCTTCTGCGGCACCTCGATGTCGTTGATGCCGATCGTCATGCCGCCGTAGGTGGCGTTCTTAAAGCCGAGGGCCTTGATCTTATCGGCCTGGAGGGCCGTCTTCTCCGAGCCGAAGATGCGGACGATCTCGGTCTCTGACTTATTGGGCCAGTTGGCCCGCAGATCAGCCAGATCCTCGTCGCTCACATTCTTCATGTTCGTGTAGTACTGGTAGCAGTCGGCGATGATCTCCTTGAGGCCCTTCTTGTCGACCACGCGGTTGCGGAAGCGCAGGGGCGGCAGGAGCTCGTTGTTCAGCAGGATGCGCCCGATCGTGGTCTCAAGCAGCATGCGCGGCGTGCCGTCCTCAGCCGGGGCGAGCATGCGCACGCTGTCGGGGCGGTCGTTCTTGCCTGCCGGCAGGCCGGTCATACGGATCCAGATCGGTGCCTGGATGGCCACGAGCCCCTTGTCATAGGCCAGCATCGCCTCGTTCTCATCGGCGAACTTCTTGCCGCTGCCCAGCGCGCCGTCGCGCACCTGCGAGATGTAGTAGCAGCCGAGCACGATGTCCTGCGACGGCGTGATGATCGGGTCGCCGTGGGCCGGGCTGAGCAGGTTGTACTTGCTCAGCATGCGCGTGCGGGCCTCCTCCTGGGCCTTGCGCGACAGCGGCACGTGGACGGCCATCTGGTCGCCGTCGAAGTCGGCGTTGAAGGCCGCGCAGACCAGCGGGTGCAGCTGGATGGCCGAGCCCTCGATCAGCTTGGCCTCGAAGGCCTGGATCGAGAGCCGGTGCAGCGAGGGCGCGCGGTTCAGCAGCACCAGGTAGTCCTTGATCACTTCCTCAAGCACGTCCCACACCTCGGGGCGCACCCGCTCGACGATGCGCTTGGCGCTCTTGATGTTGTGGGCGAAGCCCTTCTCCACCAGGCGGCGCATCACGAAGGGCTTGAACAGCTCCAGGGCCATCTTCTTGGGCAGGCCGCACTGGTGCAGCTGCAGGTTCGGGCCGACCACGATCACCGAGCGGCCCGAGTAGTCCACACGCTTGCCCAGCAGGTTCTGGCGGAAGCGGCCCTGTTTGCCCTTGAGCATGTCGCTCAGGCTCTTCAGGCGGTGCTTGCCCTTGCCCGACACCGCGCGGCCGCGCCGCCCGTTGTCGATCAGGGCGTCCACGGCCTCCTGGAGCATACGCTTCTCATTGCGCACGATGATCTCGGGCGCGTTCAGCTCCATCAGCCGCTTGAGTCGGTTGTTGCGGTTGATCACGCGCCGGTACAGGTCGTTCAGGTCCGAGGTGGCGAAGCGCCCGCCGTCGAGCTGCACCATCGGGCGCAGGTCAGGCGGGATGACCGGCAGGACGGTCATGATCATCCACTCGGGCTTGTTGCCGCTCTTGCGGAAGCTCTCGACCACGCGCAGCCGCTTGGTGGCCTTCTTGCGCCGCTGGCCCTGGGTCGTCTGCACCTCGGCGTTCAGATCCTCGGCCAGCTTGTCCAGGTCAACCTGGCGCACGATCAGCTCGCGCACCGCGCCCGCGCCCATGTCGGCGCGGAACACGCCCGGTGCCAGGTCGCGCAGCTGGCGGTACTCCATCTCCGAGAGGATGCGGCAGGGCTTGAGGCCGTCGAGGTGGTCGAGCTTCTCCTTCTCCTCGCGCACCAGGGTGTCGAGCTCGCGCTGCAGGCGCTCCTGGAGCTTCTCCTGCTCCTGGGTGGCCTCGGCCGCCTTACGCTCGCGCTCGGCGTCGGTGAGCAGCTCGGCGTCCGACATATCGCGGGTGCGCCGGGCCTCCATCGCCTCGAGCTCCTTGTCCACCAGCTCGTCCAGCTGGTCGAGGGTGCGCTCGCTGATCGTCTCGCCCTCTTCCACCAGGGTGGTGTTCCTGAAGCCGATGTCCTCATCAGAGACGAGGTTCGTCATCTCCTCAAGCTTCTCGCGCAGGCGATCCGCGTCGGCGACGATCTCGTCGCGCACGCGCGTGTAGTCCTCCTCGATGCGCCGCTGCGTGCTCACCTGCGCGTTCTCCATGCCGCCGAGGTCCTGCGTGAGCTGCGTGCTCAGCTCGATCCGCTTGCCCTCGGCCTGGCTCTGGATGTTCTCGCGCTTCTTGGCGAAGTCCTCCTGCAGCATCTCGCGCGACACCACGCGCAGCTCCTCCTTGACCTCCACGATCACGTAGGAGGCGAAGTAGAGCACCCGCTCTAGGTTGCGCGGGCTGATGTCGAGCAGCAGGCCCAGCCGACTCGGCGTGCCCTTCACAAACCAGATGTGCGACACCGGCGAGGCCAGGTTGATGTGGCCCATGCGGTCGCGCCGCACCTTGGCCCGCGTCACCTCGACGCCGCACTTGTCGCAGACCACGCCCTTATAGCGGACGCGCTTGTACTTGCCGCAATAGCATTCCCAATCCTTCGTGGGTCCAAATATTCGCTCGCAGAACAATCCATCGCGCTCAGGTTTCAGCGTGCGGTAGTTGATCGTCTCCGGCTTCGTCACCTCGCCGTGCGACCAGCCGCGAATATCCTCGGGTGAGGCGAGGCTGATGCGGATTGCGTTGAAGTCGTTGATCTCAAGCATGGGGGCTCATACCTCCATAGTGAGGAAGGTGGGTCTAAGGGAGGGCTTTGCCCTCCCTTGAACCCTCCCCTAGAATAGTCTCTATTCCTAGACAGGGTGGGTCTAAGGGAGGGCTTCGCCCTCCCTTGAACCCTCCCCTTAAAACTCCCCGCGCTCCATGCCGCTGAGGTTGATCCCGTCCAGCGCGGCCATATCGCCGTCCACATCGTCGGAGAGCTCGACCGGCTTCTCGTCCTCGCTGAGCACCTCGACGCTGAGGCCGAGCGACTGCAGCTCCTTGATCAGCACCTTGAAGCTCTCGGGCACGCCGGCCTCCTGGATGGGCT
>JBAXES010000528.1:0-3635 GCA_037140315.1 Chloroflexales bacterium | reverse complement strand
GGCCGATATGCTCTTCGCCTTCCCCGGCCTGCTCCTGGCCATCCTGGTGGCCGCCATCTTCGGGGCCTGGGTCACCGAGAACTACGGGGCCACCGCCCGCCTGCTGCTGGTGGTGATCTCCCTGGCCCTGGTGGGCTGGCCGCTGATGGCGCGCTACGTGCGCGGCCAGGTGCTGAGCCTGCGCCAGCGCGACTTCGTGCTGGCCGCGCGGGCGCTGGGCCAGCGCGACCTGGGCATCCTCCGGCTGCACATCCTGCCGAACATCAGCGGCCTGGTGATCACCGCCGCGACCCTGGATGTGGTCAATGTGATCGTCGGCGAGGCCACCCTGAGCCTGCTCGGCCTGGGCATCCAGCCGCCCAGCACCAGCATCGGCAAGATGATCGTCGAGGGCGCGCCGCTGCTCGCCCAGAACGGCATGCTCGTCGCCGCCCCCGCCGTCACCCTCACCATCCTGGTGCTGATCTTCTCGTTCCTCGGCGACGCCCTGCGCGACGCCTTCGACCCCACCAGCCGGTGAATAACGCCCCGTCAATGCCCGTGGTAGTGGCCGTGCTCGCGCTCAACCACGGCCACCCCGAGGCGCTGGTCAGTCATGGTGATCACCACGCCGAAGGTCTCCAGCAGGGCCTCGGGGGTGAGCACCGCGTGGCCCGGCCCCTGGGCCACCACCCGCCGGGCCAGCAGCAGCGCCTGCGTGCAGGCCGCCGCCTCTTGGATGTCGTGGGTGGCGGTGACCAGCGCCGCCCCGCGGGCCAGCTCGGCCTGCATCGCGTCCAGGTAGACCGCCCGCCCCCCGGCGTCCAGGCCGGCCGTGGGCTCATCGAGCACCAGCAGGTCGGCCCGCTGCACCAGCACCTGGGCCAGGTAGACCCGCTGCTGCTGGCCGCCCGAGAGCGTACGCAGCGGGGCGTCGGCCAGGTGGGCCACGCCCATCGTCTCCATCGCCGCGCGCACCTGGGCGCGATCCTGCGGGGTGATCCGCCCGAACAGCCCGCGCCGCGGGAAGCAGCCCATCCCGACCACATCGACGGCCCGCAGCGGCAGGATGAAGCTCGCGGCCCGGGCCTGGCCGAGGTAGGCGATGCGCTGCGGTGTCGCGCCGGGAGCCTGGCCGAAGATCGTCAGGCTGCCGCCGAGGGCGGGCAGCAGACCGACGATCGTGCGCAGCAGGGTCGATTTCCCCGAGCCGTTGATGCCCACCAGGGCCAGCGACTCGCCGGCGCGCAGATCCACCGAGACGTCGGCGATGATTGGCTCGGCGGGGTAGCCCACCGTGAGCTGGCGGGCAGTCAGGTATGGCCTGCCCGCCGGCGTGGGCGGCGCCGCCGCAGGGGGCGCCGCCAGAGTCGCGTGGGTCATGGCTGAGGCGCCTCCGCGCGCGGCGTCGGGCGCGCCCGCAGGTTCTGCACCGCGAAGATCAGAAAGAAGATCAGCGTGCTGCTCAGCACAATGGTCGAGCCGGCGGCGGTGTTAAAGTGGTAGCTGATCAGCAGGCCCAGGTAGACCGCCGCCGCGCCGAGCAGGGCGGCCCAGGCGATCATCGCGCCGATCCGGCGGGCCAGCAGCGCCCCAGAGCTGGCCGGGGCCAGCAGCATCCCGAACACCAGCAGCGTGCCCACCGTCTGGAACGAGACGATCACCGTCAGGGCGATCAGCGCCAGCATGAGGTTGTGGTAGCGCCGCGATGAGAAGCCCATCACCTGGGCCTGCTCAGGGCTGAAGCAGAGCAGCAGGAAGGGCCGCGCGCAGATCGCGGCGGTCGCCATCACCACCAGGGTGGCGCCGGCCTGGGTGATCACCGCGCCCTGGCTGATCCCCAAGATCTCGACGAACAGCACGCGCACCAGGTCGCCGCTGAACGAGGTAGAGCGCGAGACGATCACCACCCCCAGGGCGAGCATGCCCACGAAGAGCAGGCCGATCGCGGTGTCGGAGGAGAGCCGCGAGCGGTTGGTGATCAGGCTGATCCCGCCGATCATCAGCGCCGCGCCCACCGCCGCGCCCAGGATGCCAGGCAGGCCGGCGAGCAGGGCCACGGCGATGCCGGGCAGCACGCCGTGCGAGAGCGCGTCGCCGATGAAGGCTAGCCCGCGCAGCACCACGAAGGTGCCCACCACCGCCGAGGATACTGCCACCAGGGCGCCGGCCAGCAGCGCCCGCTGCATAAATGCGTTGCTGAGAAACGGGGTGAGCCACCAGTCCATCAGTTGGATACGCTTTCTACTCTAGGAGAAGGCCAGGGAGGGCTTCGCCCTCCCTGAAATCCTTCCGTCAGGCCAACCCGCCCACGATCACGCTGGCGAGCTGGCGCATAAACGTGGCGTAGGAGCCGTCGTCCGGCAGCGTGTGGGTCGCCAGGGTGATCACCCGCGCCCCGGTCTCCTGGCCGACCACCTGGGCGACCTGGGGCGGCGTGCCCAGCTCGCTGAAGATCGCCCGCACCTGATTCTGCGCGATCAGCCCCTTGAGGCTCGCAAGGTCGGCGGCCGAGACCTCGGCCTGCGAGCTGATCGCCGGGATGATCGCGCCCACCAGGGTGAAGCCGTAGCGCTGCGCGAAGTAGCCCAGCGACTCGTGGCCGGTGACGAGCTTGCGGCTCGCGGCGGGCAGCTTCGCCACCTCGGCGGCGATCTCGGCGTTGAGCGCGTCGAGGCGGGCGGCCAGGCTGGCCGCCCGCGCGCCCACGTCGATGCCCAGGTCGGCCTTCAGCTGGGGCGCCAGGGCCGCCGCCACATCCCTCATGGCCAGCGGGTCCATCCAGAGGTGCGGGTCATCGGCGCCGGCGGCCTGGTCGGGGTCGCCGCTGGGCAGGCCCTCGCCCGCGCCGACCTTGCGGATCGTGATGTGCTCGGAGGCGGTGAAGATTCTCACGCCGGCATCCCTGGCCTGGGCCAGGGTCTTCTCCATGCCGCCCTCCAGCCCCAGCCCGTTCTGGACGATCAGGTCGGCCTTCATCAGCGCCTCGATGTCTTTGGCCGAGGGCTCCCACTCGTGCGGGTCCTGCCCGTTGGGCATCGCGACTACCACCTGGGCCGCGCCGCCAACGAGATCCTTCACAACGGCCCCGAGGATGGAGTAGGTGACCACGATCGTCTTCTGCGCCCCCGCGCCGGGGGCGGGCTGCGCGGGGCCGACGGGCGGGCTGCCGCAGGCGGCCAGCAGCGCCAGAAGAGTGAGCAGGGGCATGACCGAGCGCATGCGCTGAGTCGGGCAGATCATGCGGGCTGAGCCTTCGTATCAGATGATACATTGTATCGCCGAAAGACGGTGTGTACGGTATCACCGCAGCGAGATTCTGTCAACACAGGGCGCGGGCCGGTAGGGCCTCGTCAACGTCTTTGGGGCTGCGCCCCAGACCTGCTTTTTGTTAGGTTCTGGCGGCTTCGCCGCCAGAACCTAACAAAAAATAACGTGGGGGCGGCGAAGCCGCCCCCACACCCCCACCGGGATGCCGCGCCGCAGCTACTCGACCTCCTCCTGGGCGGGCTCCGCGACGCGGGCGCGGCGGCGCAGGGCCAGGCCGCCGGCCAGGGCGCTGGCCCCCAGGCTAGCCAGCAGGTTGAGCGGCTCGAGGATGCCGGCGCCGGTGTTCGGCAGAGCGGCAGGCAGGGCGGCGGGGGCGCCGGCATCCT
>JBAXES010000527.1:0-3645 GCA_037140315.1 Chloroflexales bacterium | reverse complement strand
CAATCTACACGTTCTCGCTTAATGTGGCTGGTGACACGAATGTCGGGTGGGGGCCTTACTGTCGATCCATGCGGCAACGGCTAGGGCCAGCGGATCGTGCGGGACGTGGGCAAGGTCGGCGTCCGTTGGATGGGTCCGGGCGAGGGCATCGGGCATGGGCGGCTCCCGCTCCAAGGTGGTGCGATCAGCGTGCCAGGGTGAACTCGACCAGCCGGCTGCCCTTGGGCAGCTGGAGGCGGGCAGCCCCGTCGGGGCCGGGGCCAATCAGGCCCATGCCCGCGACCATGGACTCGCCATAGCCGCTGACCATGTGCCGGATCACCCGCCCGATCAAGGCCGGGTCGTCGACAACTCTGGCCGTCGCACGCACAAGCTCGCCGCGCAGCCGCAGCGCCACGTGCGCCCCGCCGATGAAGTTCTTGCTCCAGCTGGTGGCTGAGAAGGTGTAGAGCGTGCTATCGAGATCCTGGTAGACCACCACGACGTGGTAGCGCTTGCCGCTCTTGCGGCCCGCGAAAATCAGGATCATGGCCCGCCCGCTCAGTAGGCCATGGAGGGGCGTGCGCAGGAGAAACTTGAGGGTCGGATTGAGGATGGGATAGGCCCAGGCGGGCATGGGCGCCTGGATCGGCGCGTCGGTGATGACCGGGAGCTGCTCCACGGGATGATCTTTCACTGGTCGCGGGATTCGCCGGGCGAGTATAGCACGGTTCGACCCAACTAATGCACCTTAGTTGTGCTGTTTTGAACCACCTCACGAGAGCACCTGCTCGTGCGCATGGCACCACCATACGGCACGATGGCCCAATAGTGCGCCCTGGTGAGATCTGCCCCCGTCTCAGCATGTCGATGTGGGATTCTCTGCGCCTGATATGTTGTCGGCCTTACCTTGTTCATTCAGAACAATATGCGCCTGACATGTTGTCAGCCTTACCTTGTTCATTCAGAACAAAAAAGGAGCAAAACGGGACGAACACACGCTCCTGATTGACCACGGCAAACAGGTGTGCTATAGTATGCCCCTGCGTTGTTCACTCAGAACAAGATAGTAAGGATCGCGATGATCGACCCCACCGAGCCTTCTGGCGCAGGCCGCACGCCGAACGATTTTCCCCTCGTAATTCCCATCGAGCAGCTTCCCATTACGCTGTTCGACGCGGTTGTCCTGGCGATTCGGCTGGCCGATGGGCGTATTTACCTGTCGGTATCCGAGATGAGCGGGATCATCGATTCGCTGCCGGAGTCACAGCTCCGGCGCATCCGGCGGAATGAGATTCTCGCGCCGGGTCTGGTGCGCGCCGCGATCACAACCCCTTCCGGGAGACGAGAGGACTATTTCCTCCCCCTCGATCTGTTCTCCGTATGGCTGCTCGGTGTTACGCCGAAAAAGACGAAGGTGAAGGAGCACATCCGTCAACGGATCGCGCACCTCCGCAGCTACTTGGTCGCCGAGGTCTCTGCCGCGTTCAACCGCCTGATGGGCTTTCCCCAGGGATCGAGCAGGGAGATCGAGGATCTGCGCGACCTCGACCACATTGATCATGTCGTGAGCAACACCGAGCTACTCGCCGAGCAGGTGCGTGAGCTGAATGAGCGACAGCGCGATCTCGATGCGGGCATGAATCGCGCTCGTCAGGCATGGCGTGATCTCGACGCCCGGCTCCGTGCTGTAGAAAATCGGACGACGGAGCCTATCACCGACGCGCAGCGCGGCTACATCTACATGTTGGTGCAGGCATGGGGCAAGGCCCGCGCCGAGCGTGAGCCAGAGTCGAAGCGAAATCCCTATGCGTCCTGCTGGGCCAGCCTGAAAGTTCGCTTCCGGCTGAGCCGCTATGAGGATCTGCCGCTAAGCGAGTACGCCAGCGCGGTGGCGTTCGTGCGCGCGGCCTACCGTCAACTGACCGGCGAGGATCTGGATATCCCCGAGCAGACGAGTCTTGATCTATGACGACACCGCCATCGAGTCTGCGTGAGATCGTCGGTCGGCGTATCCGCGATGTTCGCCGGCTGCGAGGCATGAGCGCAGCAGTCCTCGCGAAAGCACTGGGGTGGCCAACCGAGACGCTCATCAACTTCGAGTATGGTCGACGCCCGCTCTCCCTTGATCGGCTAGAAGTTATCGCGCATACGCTCGATGTCTCCCCACTGGCATTGCTCGTCGCCGATGCGGATACGGCAGACACCGTCGCCCAGATCGCCACCGATATCGAGCTGGTCGGAGAGGTGCGATTCTTTCTCAATGCCTTGGCCGCCGAGCCGCCCGGTGATGGGGACGGGAGATCCTCGTAAACAGATGTGTTGACAAAGATGCCGCTGGCGAACCCTCGCTCAGCAGGCTTCGGTCAGCCAAAGGCTGGGGCGAGACGGCTAAAGGCGGACTGTCGTGTACGTGCTCGCGGCGTCTCTGCCAGCCAGGCCGCCACCCGCATGAAGTTCAGTGCAGCTGCAATCAACAGGTGCAACAGGCGCGTTTTGGGCAAGCCTCGGTAGCGCGACCGACGTAGGTCGCCCAGGCTCGTTCCTTGCGAAATTGTTCCTTCGATGCCCGCTCGTTGGGCATACTGTTCCTTGAACAGCTCGGTTTTCTGCCGCTCGCGAGCTGCTTGAAGCACTTCGTAGTGCGCTTGGTCACGTACCTGCAACAGCCGCGGTTGGACTTTGGATTGGGTACACTGGGGGCGAGCCAGAGTGGCAGTTTGCTCGTCCGAGAGCCCTTCGGCAAATTGCATAATGGTGACGAGGGCCATGTGCGCAGGTGCCTCGGCCGGCTGGCCGGTGTTGGGAAAGAGGTGGGCAACGTCGGGGTTGGTGTAGATCGGCCCGAGTGCGTCACGCATGCGCATATAGGGGTTGCCCTTGGGGAAGGCTGCCCGCGCGACGTGGGCGGTCTGCTCGGGGATCACATAAAACAGCGGTGCGCGCAGCGACGTTGCTCACCTCCAGACATGTCCAGGCGTGGCCCAGCGCCACGCTACGCCGCTGAATGATACGACACACGGGCACTGATTTCGCGTCTTCCTTAGCCGCAGCGGCGCTCCGAGTTGGGGTTCGCCAGCGGCATCTTTGCAACAGCCCTGGGCGTCTTGCGGCGCTGCGGGCGAATATCATCGCGATCCTCGACCTGGCGGCGCAGCTAAAGCCCCATACGATCGATGCGATCATGGCCCGATCAGACCTTGAGCTTGGGCTTGAGGCGCTGCTCGGCACCGCAACGCCCCGTGGTCGGCGCAAGAAGCCGTGAGCGAGCGACCACACGGTTCGCCAGACGCCTTTGTCCCTCGCCGGGGTCAGCGCGACATAACGTAATTGATCGGATGCGACCGGGCCGCGCCTACGGCGTACGCTGGCGCGCGTTGGTATCCTTGTGCGCGAGGGTGACGATGCGGGGGCCGCATCATCGCCGTCGGCGATTCGCGTCACATTGACGGCTACGGCGTCGCAATGCGGCAGGCGGCCCCTCAGAAAAGTGTTATGTGTAACCTAGTAGTCTGTCCATCTTTATGTGATGGATCATAAAGAGGTTTTTTGCGGAGAGGGACAAGCCCTCTCCGCGCCTCTCCCAGCCCATCAGAATAACTTGGACAGACTACTAGTACTCTGTCCATCTTCATTTGATGGATACGCGCTCATCGGCTACACTTC
>JBAXES010000526.1:0-3648 GCA_037140315.1 Chloroflexales bacterium | reverse complement strand
CCGCCGGAGCGTTCCGGCGGGGGAGCTTGCGATTTGCTCACCTGCTAAGTATAGCACAAGTCGGCTTTCTTGTCAAGCACTAATTTCGCATCACAACGCGGTAAAACGCCTCTCGGCAGCTACCAGACGCCCCCCTCGTCGCGGCTCGGCGGCTCCCCCGGCCCGGCCCCGACCCCGCCGGCGAACAGGTCGAGTGTGGCCTGCCCCTCGGCCACCGGCGCGGGCGCGCGGGCGGATCGGCGGATCACCCGCGCGCCCGAAAGGCCAAGCTCGAGCTTTGGGCGGGCGGCGGCCCGGAGCTGCTCGGGGCGCAGCTTCGGGCGCGGCGCCTGCTGCACGACCGCCTCCAGCACCGGCTGGTAGGAGCCAGTGTGGCCGAGATAGCGGACGTAGCTCTCTGTCATCTGGATCAGGTGCGCCAGGTGGAACCCGCCCTCGATCCGGTGGTCGGAGGCGGCGTGGTAGGCCACCCACTCCCACCCCCAGGTGCGATGGAGGAACCGGCTCAGCGTCACGCCCATCGGGGCCAACCTCGCGCGGGCCTGCGCGGCGGTCATCGGCCCCTGCAGGCTGTGCGCGCACCCGACGCGGATGACCAGCTCGCCGAGCCGTGCGAACGGCTCCCCCTCATGCACCGGCCTCGGCACGGTGATCTCGCGCTCGGGGTCGTGCGCGTAGAAGGTTCCATCCGGCCGCTCGTGAAGCGAGAACCCCATCAGGCCGAGCAGCCGCTCGATGTCGGCGCGCCCGCAGGGCGGGCGCGCCGGTCGGATCTCGGGGTAGATCGCGCAGCTGCACAGGCCGAACCTGTGCAGCTCCTTGTCCACAGGGTTGCCCCATCGGTCACAGGCCATCTCAGCCTCCCCAGGCCCGTCCCTCATCCTCCAGCAGGTAGCTGATGAACTCGCGCAGGCACGCCTCGACCCCAGCCGGGTCGTCGGCGAAGGTGTGAACCTTCTCCAGCTCCCAGCCCTGCTTGGCCACGCTGACCAGCCATCGGTACGGCATCGTGAGCCGCTCCGGGTCGTCCATGTCTTCGGACGCGTCCGAGTACCCCAGCTCGATCATCAGCCGCGGCCGGCCGAGCGCGGCCTGGATCGGCGTGAACCACAGCTCCAGGTCGGCCAGATCGTCGGCCGGCGGCTCCCACTCCGCGCCCATCCTGGGCCTGGCCCACTCCACGAACAAGCTCAGCGCGGCGTACTTGGTCTCCCCGCGAAAGCGCAGCTCCCGCTCGGTCGGGGGGTCGTCGGCCATCTGTCGGAACAGCGTCAGCCCGTACTCCATCGTTCACCTCAGTCGTATCTCAGCGGCGGCATCCCCCTCAGCTCCCCATCGGCGGCCACGGCGGCGGCGCGGTAGCGCAGGAACCTCCGACGCCACGGCTCGGCGGCGAGCACGTCGTCGCCGTAGGCCAGCACCGAGGCCAGGGCGTAGGCGCTCAGGCGCTCCGCCCCGGCTCGGAGCTTCCTCAGCTGCTCCTCTCGCGCCGCCGCCGTCACGCGTTTCCCCGGTCGCGCCCCGCCGTCGCGGGGGCTGGCTCAGCCGGCGCGACCGGGTCGGGGATGGGCCAGGGCAGGGCGGGGTCGTACTCCAGCTCGGCGGGCTCCATCCCGGCGTGCTCCTTCCCGGCGTGCCGCAGGAAGAAGCCGTAGACCAGCTCTCGCCCACACGCCTTGCACCGAACGCGGCGCGTGGTGCGGGCCTTGGGCGTCGGCGTCGGGCCGGGTAGCAGCAGGGGGGAGGGGCGCAGCGCGGCCTTCTTGGCCATGAGCATGGCGAGATTGGCCTCGGCCGCGCCGATCGAGGCGTCGAGCGCGGCCGCCTGCGCCTCCGGCGTGCTCGGCCACTCGGCGACCGAGGCGTGGTAGAGGATTCGGCCATCGTCGTGGACGGCGAAGACGCCGTCGATACGGGCGAAGATGATCGGGCCGAATGTGGCCAGCGGGATCAGGTCGGGCAGCGTTCGCGTGGTGGCGGTCATCGGGTCTGTTCCTTTCAGGTGGGGGACGCAGCGAGGCCCGCCAGTGCCCCTGGTTGGGCTGCTGGCGGGCGGAAGGGAGTGCGGTGTGCTTGTTGGGGGCTACGCCCCCGGAGCGAGCAGGTGGGCCAGCCCCGCCAGCGCGGCGGGGCTCAGGAGCACCAGGTTGCCGGTGGCCCACTCGATGATGGTCGCGGTGCCGGCGGCGTTGCGGATGAAGCCGTAGCGGCGGTCGTCGAGCATCGCGCCGTCGCCGTCCTCGGAGTACCAGCCGTCGGTCGGCTCCACCGGGCCGGCCGGCGTCCGCACCGGCCCGGTGCCGTAGTGCCGCTGGTGCCGCCAGTCCTCGCCGTCCGCGATCAGATTGAGCAGCGCCTCCTGCACGCCGGGCTCAATCCGATCCACGTCCAGGTCGCCATTGTGCGGGCCGGGCGCAGCGAGGCACGGCGCAGCGTGGCAGCCGCCCAGCTCGCGCAGCGCCTCCGCCTCGGAGAGCAGGGCGGCCGCCACGCGCGGCGGCTCCGCCGTGGAGGCGATCGCGGCCGCCAGCTCCCGCCCAGCCTGGAGCGGGTCGGTGTGCGGCACCCGCAGGATGACCATCATGTCCTGCCGACACCCGGCGCTCCGGCCCGCCTCCTCCCAGCCGCTGATCGCCAGCGGCGTGAGCAGCTGTGTCCGCAGCTCGGCCCAGCCCGGGCCCTGGCCGTCGCGGGGGGCGATGCGGAGCCGGGCGTAGAGCGTGTCACGGCGCGACACGCTCCCGGCGAAGACCTGCACGGTGATCTGGTCGATGTCGGCCTGCTGCGCCGCTGTCGCCTCGACCAGGGTGACGATGATGGCGCCCAGCTCGCGCGGCGTGGCCCCGAGCGGGAGCTGCAGGTCGGCGTACACCCCGCTCGCCTGCATGTGGCCGCCGATGAACGGCCAGCCCGCCCGCCCGCCGATGGCCTTCAGCCGGTCGTACGCGTCGTTCCGCTCGTCGATGTCCAGCGGGCCGGCCACGCTCAGCCGCAGGACGGCGTCGCACGACGCCGGCGGCACCGGGTCGGCGACCGCGAAGAGGATGTCGAGCTCGTCGGCGTGTATCGAGAGCGAGAACGCGGCCCCGTGGATCCTGGCCGCCGCCTCGTCCTCGTCGAGGGCGTCGGGCAGGGCGATGGTGAACCCCGGGCCCTCGTCGGGGCGGACAGGCGAGACATCGCCGAACGCGGTGTCTTTGGCGAGGAGCAGGCGCAGCCCGCCGAGCCGGGCGCGGCGAACCTCGGGCGGCTGGCTGGTCTGGAGGCTGAGATGTGCGATGCGTTCCATAGGTGGGCCTAGCCTTTCGCGAGGCGCCGGCGCTGCCGGCGCAGGAGGTGCTCCGAAGATCGGAGCTTCTGGGGGGTCGAGAACTCGCCCTGGGCGGGGCGGGTGAGGCCGTCGTAGCCGAAGTGGGCCACGCCGAACTGCCAGTTGCGGCAGGTCGTGTACGAGCGGGGGAAGCCGTTCCAGCCGTCGTCGATCCAGGGGATGTCCAGGCGTCGGGCGTTGGCGATATGGATCGCCACCCCATTGTACGTTGCGGCCACCACCTCCGCTCCGGGGGCGTAGATGAAGGGCACATGCAGGTTGTCGGCCCACTGCGTCTCGCTGACCCCGCACTGGTAGAACACCGGGGCGCGCTGGGG
>JBAXES010000525.1:0-3657 GCA_037140315.1 Chloroflexales bacterium | reverse complement strand
ACATGGATTCTGCTCGGCATGATCGGCGGGCTGATGGTGATGACCCGCGAGCAGCTGGGCCTGCTGCTGGTCGTGCCGGCTCTGGAGGCGGCCGGGCAGTACGCGGGCAGGCTGCGTCGGCGCGACTGGCTGGCGGCCTGGTGGCTGCTGCTGCGTCACCAGGCCTTCCTGGGCGCCCTGCTGCTGACGGTCATCCCGCAGCTGCTCGCCTACCAGATCCTCAACGGTCGCCCCGGCCCGTCATCCACCGTCGCCGGGAAGCTCGACTGGGCCAGCCCGCACTTCTTTGACACCCTGATCAACCCGGCCCACGGCGCATTCCTCTGGAGCCCGGTGCTGGCGATCGGCCTGGTCGGCCTGATCTGGCTTGGTCGCCGCGACGCGGCACTGGCCGGGATGCTCCTGGCCGCCTTCGTCGCCCAGACCTACATCAACGGTGCCTTCGGCACCACCTGGCACCTGAGCGGATCGTTCGGCTTCCGGCGGCTGATTGAGTGTACGCCGATCATTGTGCTTGGCCTGGCTGCCCTGGTGGAGTGGCTGCGCCCGCGGGTAGGCGTATGGCCGCTGGCCGCCGTCGCCCTGCTGCTGATCTACTGGAACGTCGGGCTGATCGCCCAGTGGACGGTGGTGCGCCGGGCTGAGGGGTTCCGGCTGGGGCTGATCTGGGACCGCATGCTCTACTATCAGTTCGTCGAGGTGCCCGGCCAGGTGATCACCAAGGTCTACGACCTGCTCTTCAACCGCTGCAAGCTGATGACGAACCAGACATGCTAGAAATGTTGAATGTCGAATGCTGAATGTTGAGTGCTAAAGTGCTTTAGCACTCAACATTCAACATTCAACATTACAGCGCCTTCTGGCCCTCGTGGCTGATCGCCAGGGACCCGAGGTGGCCGGCCTCGCTGAGCGAGGCGAGGAAGGGCAGGTCGCTGCCGTACTCGATCACGCTGATGCTGGCGTTGGTGATCCAGATGCGGTTGATGCGATCCATGTCCATGCCCAGGGCATCGGCGACGAGGATCTTCACAATCACGTCGTGGGTGCTCACCAGGATCGTCTGATCCGGGTGCTTGGCGTAGGCCCGCTCCCGGAACTCCAGCGTGCGCTTGAGGATGTTCGAGAAGCTCTCGCCGCCGGGCATCTGTGAGCGGGTGGGGTGCTCGCGCCACTCGCGCAGGCCAGCGCTATACTGCGCCTCGATCTCTGAGGCGTACTTGCCCTGCCACTCGCCGTGGTCGATCTCGAGCAGCTCCTCGGCGTACTCGAAGGGGACGCTCGTATGGTGGGTGGCGATGGTCTGGGCGGTGTTGGCGGCGCGCTGCAGGCGGCTGCTGTAGATGTGCGCGATCGGCTCGTTCTTCAGGCGCTCGGCCAGGGCCTCGGCCTGGCGCTGCCCGAGGTCGGAGAGGGGCGCGTCTAGCTGGCCTTGGTAGCGGTGGATGCGGTTCCACTCGCTCTCACCGTGGCGGACAATGATCATGCGCATGCTGCGATCCTCTTGTGCTAACCTATCATCGGCGACCCTTGCGGGCAGGCGCCATTATAGCCGATACTAGTTACACCTCGAACCCACCTCGTGTATAATCGCTGTGTACCGCTGACCAGAGATGCAGGATCGCATGAGCTGCCGGCACACCCTTGAGCCCCCCCCGCGCCGCCGGATCGACCGGGGCATGCGATCGCTGATCGCGTCATTTGGCTACGCCTTCGCTGGGCTCTGGCACATGATCTGCACCCAGCGCAACGCCCAGATCCACGTGCTGGCCGGGGCCTGCGCCGTGGCCCTCGGGTTCACCCTGCGGCTGGAGCGCTGGGAGTGGCTGGCGCTCGTGCTGATCATCGCCCTGGTGCTGGCCGCCGAGGGCGTGAACACCGCCATCGAGGCCGCCGTCGATCTTGCCACCAGCGCCCACCACCCGCTCGCCAAGGTGGCGAAGGATGTGGCCGCCGGCACCGTGCTGATCTGCGCTATCGCCGCCGTGATCATCGGGTGTCTTGTGTTTCTCCCGCACCTCCTACCGCTTTAGGGTGGGGAGGGCCAGGGAGGGCGGAGCCCTCCCTGAAACCCTCCCTTAGCGCATATGTGGCCACTCGTCCGACAGGCCCGCTACCTAGGTCGCTACCGCGAGATCGCGCAGGTGCTGGTTGGGCACGGCTTCGGCTACCTCGTTGAGCAGCTCGGCCTGCTCTCGCTGCTCTCGCTGCCGCGGCGGCTGGTGCTGCGCGTCCCGCCCGCCCCGCCGCTGAGCAGCGCGGAGCGCCTCCGCGAGGCCCTGATCGCCCTCGGGCCGGCGTTTGTGAAGCTCGGCCAGATGCTCAGCACGCGGCCCGACATTGTGCCGGCCGAGTTCGTCCACGAGCTGGGCAAGCTTCAGGATACGGTGCCCCCCTTCCCCTCGCACGTCGCCATCGCGACGATCGAGGAGTCCCTTGGCCGCCCGATCGGCGATCTGTTCGCCAGCTTTGATCAGACGCCCCTGGCCGCCGCATCCCTCGGCCAGGTACACGCCGCGACCCTGCCCGGCGGCGAGCTGGTGGTGGTGAAGGTGCAGCGCCCCGATATCGCCGGGCGGATCAACACCGACCTGGCCATCCTCGCCGACCTGGCCGCTCTGGCCGAGGAGCGCTTCGCCATCGGCGCCCAGTACCACTTCGCTGAGCTGGCCCACGAGTTCGCCCAGACTCTGCGCGCCGAGCTCGACTACCGGCGCGAGGGGCGCAACGCCGACCGCTTCCGCCAGCTCTTCACCGATGCGCCCGAGGTGAAGATCCCTGCGATCTACTGGGACTACACCGACTCCCGCGTGCTCACCAGCGAGCGGCTCTTCGGGGTGAAGATCAATGACCTGCCGGCCCTCGCTGCGGCGGGGATCGACCGGGTGAGCCTGGCCCGCGGCAGTATGCAGGTCATCCTCAAAGAGATCTTCAGCTTCGGCTTCTTCCACAGCGACCCGCACCCCGGCAACTTTTTTGCCCTGGACGGCAACCGCCTCGGCGTGGTGGACTTCGGGCAGGTGGGCAGCCTGGACCGACCGACCACGCAGGGCCTGCTGCTGCTGCTGGCGGCCCTGGTCGATCACGACACGCGCGCGGCGCTGCGCGCCCTGGAGCAGCTGGGGGTGCTGTCGCGGCGGGCGATCACGCCCAGCCTGCGCCACGATATGGCGCACTTCACCGATGGGTTCGTCGATCGGCCGCTAAGCGACCTCTCGGCCCGCGAGACGATCGGCGAGCTGCTCGTGTTGCTGCGCCGCCACGAGATCATGATGCCTGGCCCTATGGTGATGCTGCTCAAGGCGCTGGTGATGATGGAGGGCCTGGGTGTGATGCTCGACCCCAGCCTGGATGTCTTCGGCATCGCGCGGCCCTACGTCCAGCACGCGCTGGCCGAGCAGTTCTCGCCGTCCGCCATCGGCCGCTGGGCGACGAACCAGGGCCGCGCGCTGGGCGAGACGACCCTGGAGCTGCCGCATCAGCTGAGCGACCTGCTCCAGCAGATCAATGATGGTGAGCTGAAGGTGCAGACCCGCGAGCTGGAGCTGCGCCGCCTGAGCAGCGCGCTGATCGGCGCGGCGAACCGGCTGGCGGTGGGCATCGTGCTCGCAGCCTTCCTCCTCGGCGTGGGGATGGTCTCGATCGCGATGGGTGTGGGCG
>JBAXES010000524.1:0-3660 GCA_037140315.1 Chloroflexales bacterium | reverse complement strand
AGTGGGTCACTTGACAAGATCGTGGAAACCTTAACTTGTGAGCTATGGCCTTAGCCCATGTATGCTGAGTCTGCATCCGCGACTCGGGTTCCGGCGGCTGGCCACCGGAACCCGGCGACCGAATTTGCGCTGGCTGGGCGTAGCGACAGCTCAGTACGAATCCCCGGAAACCTGTACTAGTTGCCGAAAACCAATACTTGACAAATTGCGTTATTATATCTATACTTTTTATGGCACTATCAGCCTCACAGGCTGCGCACATAATACCCGCAATCCGGTGCCCGTCACGCGCTTAACCCCGCTTTGTTGAGTGCAACTGAAGACCTGCTCAGAGGGCGCAGCTCCTCCTCTTCGGGGAGGGGCCGTCTTGTGTCTCTTACAGTTAGGCTAGGAGCACAGAACCGATGCTCAAGCGAACTAAAACGCTCTGGGGAATCTCCGATTCGTCGGAAATGGATCACGATTCGGATGTCGAGCGGCTGGCCGAGGGTGATGATATGGTCAGCGATATCATTGAGAATACAAAGCATGTCGAGCCCACGCCCGACGCCGTCCAGCACTACCTCCAGGAGATCGGGCGGGTGTGTCTGCTCACCGCCAGCGAGGAGGTCGAGCTGTCTGAGCGGATCGAGCGCGGCGACGCCGCTGAGGAGCGACTGCTGTCGCCCGAGGATCTCAGCTTCTCCCTGCGCCGCGCGCTTGAGCGCGATGTGGATGGCGGCAACGACGCGCGCCGCCACCTGATCCAGGCGAATCTGCGCCTGGTGGTGAGCATCGCCAAGAAGTATGTCGGCCGCGGACTCTCCCTGCTCGACCTGATCCAGGAGGGCAATATCGGCCTGATGCGCGCCGTCGAGAAGTTTGACCACCGTAAGGGCAACCGCTTTAGCACCTACGCCACCTGGTGGATCCGCCAGGCCGTCACCCGATCGATCGCTGAGCAGGGCCGCACGATCCGCCTGCCCGTGCATATGAGCGAGTCGGTCAGCCAGGTTAAGCGCACCTCCGAGCGGCTCTCGCAGTCGCTGGAGCGCCAGCCCACCGCCGAGGAGATATCCATCGCCCTCGGCCAGCCGGTTGATCGTATCGAGCGCGTGCTTGAGGCGGCACGCCGCCCGGTCTCTCTAGAGACCCCGGTGGGCGATGAGGGCGAGCATACTCTGGGCGACTTCCTGCCCGATGACGATCTCCCCACGCCCGGCGACTTTGCCTCCGCCCAGCTCCTCCGCCGCGACCTCTCGGCGGCCCTGGATCACCTCAACGAGCGCGAGCGGCGGATCATCGACCTGCGCTATGGCCTGGTGGATGGTCGCCGGCGCACCTTAGAGGAGGTTGGCCGGGCCCTTGGCATGACGCGCGAGCGCGCTCGTCAGATCGAGGCCGAGGCCCTGCGCCGCCTGCGTAGCCCCGACGTCGGCCAGCACCTGCGTGACTATCTGGAGTAGTCCGATCTGCTCGCACAACAACGGGGCGCAGCTACGGCTGCGCCCCGTTGTTGTGTTCTGAGAGTCTCGCTAGTAGCGTGGACGCGAGCCTGCCCCACCCCCGCGCATCTGGTCGAAGCAGTCGCTGCAGTAGACGGGCTTGGTGCCGCGGGGGACGAAAGGCACCGTCGTCTCCTGGCCGCAGTTGGCGCAGGTGACTTTGTACGACACGCGCTCACGTGGGGCCGCCGGGGCGTAGGACGATGAGGACGATGAGGAGCGCGGCGGACGATCCTCACGGGAGCCGCCGCCCGAGCTCATCTGCGACTTGCGATTCTGCCGGCACGACGGGCAGCGCGTCGGCTCGTTCACAAATCCCTTCGATGCGTAGAATTCCTGCTCGCCAGCGGTAAATACGAAGTCCATCCCACAGTCCCGACAGGTCAGGGTCTTGTCCGCGAAGCTCATGGCTCGCCACTCCTTGAAATGGGTCTAACGCCGAGGTTGGTCCGCGCCTGGGTAGCGAGCAGGTTCGCCGATCCCGTCCCGCCAGGGGATCGAAGGAGCCGAGTGTGCCGTTTCGCGTGTGCCAAAGCCGTCCCAGATAGTCTCATATTATACGCCTTTTTTACTTATCCGCAATAGTCACTTTTTAGTATCTCCAAGCCCGCTATTGTGTGTATCAGATGCACAAGGCGGTTGGGCAGATGCCCAACCGCCTCGTGCATCTGATACACACCAATAACGATAATTACGACATCTCCATCGCCACCCATGCCTGCACCGAGGTGGCATCCTCAGAGTCGCTCAGGCGCAGCTGCTGCACCTCGCCGGCGCGCAGGGTGCGGGCGGCGGCGGCGACAAACTCGCGGAATAACGGGTGGGGTTGGTTCGGGCGCGAGAGAAACTCGGGGTGGAACTGGCTGCCCACAAACCAGGGGTGGTCACGCAATTCGATAATCTCCACCAGGCGGTTGTCCGGCGAGTGCCCGCTGATCACGAAGCCGGCCTCCTCCAGCAGGGCGCGGTACGCGTTGTTGAACTCGAAGCGGTGGCGGTGTCGCTCCATCACCTCGCTGGCCCCGTACGCCTCTGCCGCCCGCGTGCCGGAGACCAGCGTACATGGGTAGACACCCAGGCGCATCGTGCCGCCCTTCTCCGTCACGTCACGCTGGTCGGACATCAGGTCGATCACCGGGTGTGGCGTGTTCTGCTCAAACTCGGTGCTGTTCACATCGCTGCTGCCGATCACATGGCGGGCGAAGGCGATGGTGGCGCACTGCATGCCCAGGCACAGCCCCAGGTATGGGATGTTGTTAGTGCGGGCATAGTCGGCGGCCATGATCTTGCCCTCGATGCCCCGGTCGCCGAAGCCGCCCGGCACGACGATGCCGTACACGTTCGACAGCAGCCGCTCCGGGCCATCGCGCTCAATCTGCTCGGCCGGCACCCAGCGGATGTCGATGTCGAGCTCCTGGTGCAGGCCCGCGTGGCGCAGGGCCTCCACCACGCTGATATAGGCGTCGCGCAGTTCCACATATTTGCCTACCAGGGCCACCGTCACCACCCGCTTCGGCTGCCTGATCAGCTGCACCAGCTCGACCCACGCGGTCAGGTCGGGCGCCGCACACTCCAGGTCGAGCCGGTCGCACAGATACTCGCCTAGGCCGGCCTCCTCCAGCACCAGCGGCACCTCGTAGATCGAGTCCACCGTCTGGACGGGGATCACCGCGCGGGCGTCCACGTCGGCGAAGAAGGCCACCTTGTCGCGGATGTCCTCAGAGATCGCGAAGTCGGCGCGGCAGAGGATGACGTCGGCGGTGATGCCGACGCCGCGCAGGGCCATGACCGAGTGCTGGGTCGGCTTGGTCTTCAGCTCATCCGTTGAGCCGATATGGGGCAGCAGGGTGACGTGGATGTAGAGCACGTTGTCGCGGCCATACTCTTTGCGCATTTGGCGGATGGCTTCAAGGAAGGGCAGGCTCTCGATGTCGCCGACCGTGCCGCCGATCTCAACGATCACCACATCGGTGTTGCTCGTCTTCCCCACGGCGGCGATGCGCGACTTGATCTCGTCGGTGATGTGCGGGATCACCTGAATCGTGCCGCCCAGATAGTCGCCGCGGCGCTCCTTCTGGATCACCGCAGAGTAGATCTGTCCGGTGGTCACATTGCTCAGGCGCGAGAGGTTCTCGTCGATGAACCGCTCGTAGTGCCCGAGGTCGAGGTCGGTCTC
>JBAXES010000523.1:0-3661 GCA_037140315.1 Chloroflexales bacterium | reverse complement strand
ACCTGTGCGCGACGCAAGACGGCAACAGAGAGCAGACCCGCCGGGGCAACTCGGTGAGGGGTGAAAGGGTGCTGGTAAGAGCGCACCGGCGTCGGCAGCGATGTCGACGGCCAGGCGACTGCGCCGGCTGATGGGGAGCAAGGTGCGTGGGACGAGCTCATCGGTGGGAGCCGCAAGGCGTTTGTACTACCCCGCTCGTTCGCATCGCCGCCGCGACGGCAGACCGGGTAGCGCCCGGCGCGCTAGGAGCGGCCTCCGCCTTGTGCGGAGAGAGAGATGGCGGCAGCAAACAAAATCGGGGGTACAGCCACGTGTGATCCGACGCGGCCCGCAGCTATATGCTGCGGGCCGCGCTCATTTCACTGCCGAGATCGTGCCCATCATGACGGCGCGATGCCGCCCACTACGAATGGTGGCATCGGCGCAGTCCTCGGTGCGATTCACGATTCTTATCGCGTATAATGGCGATCTCCGGAGGCACTATTGGAGGGTCTATAGCGCGCAGCGAAGCATCCCGGCCGGGGCTCTTCACCGCGCTCAGGGCGACAGGAACGCTGATCGATACTATGCTGCTCCTCCCCACCACCATCGTGGTCGCCAGCGTCGCGCTGCTGGCCATGATCGTCCGCGACGCCCGCCGGCTCGGCCGCGTCCAGCGCCTGATCCCGCCCGTTGACATGCCGACCCCGCCCATGATCTCCATCCTCATCCCGGCCCGCAACGAGGAGCGCAGCATTGAGCGCTGTGTGCGCGCCGCCCTGGCCCAGTCGTACCCGCAGATCGAGGTGATCGTGGTGGACGACGGCTCGACCGACCGCACGGGCGCGATCCTGGCCGGCGTCGCCGACCCGCGCCTGCGCGTGCTGTCCGGCCGCCCGCTGCCGCCGGGCTGGGTGGGCAAGTGCAACGCCTGCCAGCAGCTCAGCGACACGGCCTGCGGCGCGTGGCTGCTCTTCATGGACGCTGACACCGCGGCCGAGCCAGATCTGGCGGCGGCCCTGCTGGCCTCGGCCAGCGCCCGCGGACTCGACCTGCTGACCGTCTTCCCGTTCCTAGAGCTGGGCACGTTCTGGGAGCGGGTGGTCCTGCCGCCGTTCCTGGCCCTGATCATGGCCCTCTTCCCGATCGAGGCGATGGAGCGGCCCGGCGTGCGGCCCGACCAGGTGCTGGCCAATGGCCAGTGTATCTTTGTGCGGCGGGAGGCCTATGCACAGGCGGGGGGGCACGCCGCAGTGCGTGGCGAGGTGCTTGAGGATGTGCGGCTGGCCCAGGCCATCAGCGCTGCCGGCTACCGGGTGGGCATCGCCGCCGGCATGGCCTACCTGCGGGTGCGCATGTACACCAGCGGGCGCGAGGTGGCCGAGGGGCTGATGAAGAACGCGGCGGCGGGCTACCGCAGCGGCGGCTGGCGCTCGATGTGGGCGATGTCCCGGCTGATCCTGTCCGCCTTCGGCCCGCTCTGGCTGGTCGCCGCAGGGCTTGTGGGGCTTGCGCTGGGGGCCGAGGGCGTGGCCTGGGCGGCCCTAGCGGGCGGCGGGCTGACGCTGCTGGCGAACACCGCCCTGCGCAGCGCGCTCTACCGCCGGCTCTACCGGCAGCCGGCGGCCTACGGCCTGCTCTGGCCATTTGGGCTGCTCTGCTACCTGCTGATCGCCGGGGCGGGCATGTGGCGGGTGCGCAGCGGGCGCGGGGTGATATGGAAGGGGCGCACCTACACAGGGTAGGCGCGCCCCTTCCATAGAAGACTCGCACGTATAGGTTGGGGTTTGCCAGCGAAGCTGGCAAACCCCAGCCTCGTTACTCCTCGTCTTCGGCGCGCGGCTTGCGGATGAGCTCGGGCTCGACTGGCACCTCGACTGCGGCGATCTCCTCGGAGGCGCGCAGCTGGCTGAGTGACAGCAGCACCTGGTCGGCGTCGGCGAGGATCTTGTAGCTGCCCTTGCCGATCAGATCGCGAACGTGGATGCTCTTGTCCAGCGCGTCCAGGCCGCTGATGTCGATGTCGATGTGCTGGGGCAGGTCGTTCGGCAGCGCCTCGACCATCAGCGAGTTCAGCACGTGGTTGAGCAGGGCGTCGCCGCGGGCGACCATCGGCGACTCGCCGACCGCCACGATCGGGACTTCCATATGAACGGCCTTCTTCAGGTCGATCACCTTGAAGTCGATGTGCAGCACGGCCCGGCTCACCGGGTGGCGCTGGATGTCTTGCACGAAGACCGACTGGACGCCGTGATCCTCGATCTCTAGGTCGATCACCGAGGTGCGGCCGGCCTTGCGGAAGGTGATCTCGAACTCGCGCGCGCTCAGCTGCACGGAGATGGCCTCGAAGCCCTTGCCGTAGACGGTGGCTGGGATCTGGCCGCTCTTGCGCAGGTACTTGACCTTCTTGCCGAGCACGGTGCGCATCTTCGCGCCAATGGTCTGGTGGGTAGCCATGGGGAGCTGCTCCTCATCTTGTGGGCGCCGCCCGGCGCCGCACAATACTTATACAGCGACACAAGAATGGCGACCGGCGGGCCGCCGGTCGCGCAGGGCAGAGTGTAGCACAGGGCGCGGTTCTTTACAAGCCGGGGTGAGCCGCTGGGTGTGGGGTGAATTCCTGTCCGCATTGGCGGAGTGCCCGTATTGACAGGGGCGGTCTCCTAGAGTATAGTCAGTACGGGAATAGTCAATACTGACTAACTTAAGGAGCGAATAACGTATGACAACATCGAAGGGTGGGGCATCGCTGAAAGTGGTGCTCACAGTGCTGTTCCTAGGCGTGCTGATGGGCGCCCTGGATATCGCGATCGTCGGCCCGGCCCTGCCGGCCCTGCGGTCGTGGTTCGGGGTGGATGACCGCGCGGGGGCCTGGATCTTCACGATCTACGTCTTTATGAACCTGATCGGCGCGCCGCTGATGTCGAAGCTGAGCGACCGCTACGGGCGGCGGCCGGCCTACATGCTGGCCGTGGGCCTCTTTGCGGTCGGGTCGGCGATCGCCGCCGCCTCGCCGAGCTTCCTGGTGCTGCTGATCGGCCGGGCGCTCCAGGGCCTCGGCGCGGGCGGCATCTTCCCGGTGGCCAGCGCCGTGGTGGGCGACAGCTTCCCGCCCGAGCGCAAGGGCTTCGCCCTGGGTATGATCGGCGCGGTCTTCGGGCTGGCCTTTATCATCGGGCCGATCCTGGGCGCGGTGCTGCTCACTATCAGCTGGCACTGGATCTTCCTGATCAACCTGCCGGTGGCCGTGGTGGTGCTGGCCCTCGGCTGGTACACCCTGCCGGCCACGGGCTCGGCCAAGCCGCAGCCCTTCGACCTGCTCGGCCTGATCACGCTGACCCTGCTGCTCGGCGGCCTGACGGTGGGCGCGAGCAACCTCGACGCGAAGGATCTGCTGGGCAGCCTGTCGACGCCGCTGGTCTGGCCCTTCCTGCTGATGGCGGTGGCCGCCACCCCGGCCTTCTGGTGGGCCGAGGGCCGCGCCATCGACCCGCTGCTGCGCCGCACTCTGATCAGCACGCCGCAGCTGGCCCTGGCCAACGGACTCAGCGCCGGGGCCGGCCTGGGCGAGGGCGTGATCGTCTTTCTGCCCAGCCTGGCCGTGGCGGCCTACGGGGTGAGCGTGAGCACGGCCAGCTATATGACGCTGCCGGTGGTGCTGGCAATGGCGGTCGGCTCGCCC
>JBAXES010000522.1:0-3662 GCA_037140315.1 Chloroflexales bacterium | reverse complement strand
CTGCCGCCGCGCGCAGCAGCACGTCGCCGGACTCGCAGTAGCGCCCGGCCCGCCGGTGGACGTGGCCGGGCGCTACTGCGAGTCCGGCGACGTGCTGCTGCGCGCGGCGGCCCTGCCGCCGGCCGGCCCCGGCGACCTGCTGGCCGTGGCGGTGGCCGGCGCCTACACCCTGAGCATGGCCAGCACCTACAACCTCGTCCCCCGCCCAGCGGTGCTGCTGGCCGGCGGCGGCGCAGCCCGGCTCATCCAGCGCCGCGAGACTGAGGATGACCTGCTGGGGAGGGATATTGCTCTGTAAACGCTCGCGGGGTTGACGGCTCTGCCGTCAACCCCGCGAGCGTTTACAGAGCGGTAGTCAAGCGAGCGCGGCGCGCACAGCGCGCAGCTTGCGCGCCGCGCTGTTGATGTAGCCGTTGTTCATCGCGTCGAGCAGAGGCAGCGCCTGGTCGATAAATTGCACCGCCATCGTAGTGTCGCCCTCGGTCAGTGCGACCACCGCCTGGCTGATCTGGAACGCTGCGTTGTTACGGGCAAACTTATCGACATTGTTGGCGACCGCCACACGCTGCTGGAGCTTCGGCAGTTCCTTGAGTGGGTCGATCTGCTTGTCCTCGTCGTCATCGGCCGACTGGCCGCCGTGGTAGGTCTTAATGATATCGCCCTGGGCTATGTCGCCCCGGAAGGTGATGCTGCCGATCTGATTACCGATGCCGAAGTCGATCTGTTTGCTGTTATCGATATACTGCCTGTCAATATTGATCTGCACCACGCGCACATCGGCACCGATCGGCGGGGTCTGCTGGATCAGACGTAGGTCACCTCGCTGGCTGCCAAGGTAGCGCGCCACCGGGAACGGCCCGTCGCCAGCGACCAGGTTGATCTGGGGGTGCTGCTGATACCCTGCGGCGGCGACCTCCGTCTGAACCTGGCTATAGATGGCGTTGTAGAGATCGAACAGGCCGACGTAGCCGCTGGCCGAGCTGACATCCACACCTCGTAGCCCGTCGACCAGGGCGCGCCCGAAGTAGCTGTTGTGTCGATCTGACCTGAAGTGCGACTGCTCATCGGGGCGGCTGGCGGTGATCAGCGCCCGGCCCCGGCCGCTCTTCAGCAGATCCTCGCGTTCGCCCTCGGAGATCACAGTGCTGCGTAGCCCGCCGAGCGCGGCCAGGTTGTTCAGGTGGCCCGAGGCGCAAGCGTTGATCACCAGCAGTAGCCGCTCGGCTCTGATCGTGCCGAGCGCCCGCGCCAGTTGCGCGATACTGTAGCCGCTATTTTTGCAGATCTGGCATTGTTCGCCCGTGAACTGAGTGTCGCTCGACCCGAGATAGTACAGGCCATCCTCACCCAGTGCCCCGTGCCCGGTGAACGAGATAAAGACCGTATCGCCTGGCTCTGTTTGTACGGCGAGAAAGCGAAGCTCTTCGTCGATGCGGGCGCGGGTGGCCTGCGGGCCGCAGAGTAGCTTCACCCGCCCGCGGTCGTACGCGCCGATCTGCGGGTCGATCAGCGTCTGGTAGAGATCGTCGGCGTCGCGCTCGGCGATCGGCACGTTCCAGGCCGGGTCGCTGTACTCGCTCACGCCGATCACCAGGCCGTAGCCGCGCTCGAACAGACCCATCGCTTTTGCCTCACATACGTTGGTATGCTCAAAATCGCCAGCTTTGCTGGCGATTTTGAGCATACCATAGAACTATTCAGGGCGATAGCCCTGACTCTACAGAAACGCGCCGATCCCGGTGATCGCGCGGCCGACGATCAGCGTGTTCATCTCGTGGGTGCCCTCGTAGGAGTAGAGCGCCTCGGCGTCGGCGAAGAAGCGGGCCACGTCATACTCGAGCAGGATGCCGTTGCCGCCGAGGATGTTGCGGGCCAGGGCCACCGTCTCGCGCATCTTCTGGCCGCAGAACAGCTTGGCCAGCGAGGCCCGCTCCTGCGAGATCTTGCCGTCGCGGGCCTGGAGCTGGCTCATGCGCACGCAGAGGGCCTGCATAGCGGTGATGTTGCCGAGCATCTGCACCAGGCTGCTCTGGATGAGCTGGAAGCCGGCGATGGGCTGGCCGAACTGGACGCGGCGGTTGGCGTAGGCCAAGGCGTGCTCGTAGGCGCCCATAGCCGTGCCGGCCATGGCCCAGGCCACCCCGCCGCGGGCCACGGCCAGCTGGCGGGCCACGTCGCGGAAGCTGCCGGCCCGCTGGAGCCGGTTGGCCTCGGGCACACGGCAGTCCTTCAGCGTGATGGTGGCGTTCTGCACCACGCGCAGGGCGATCTTGCCCTCGAGCTTCTCGACCAGGAAGCCCGGCGCGCCGCGCTCGACGATGAATCCCTTCACCTGGTTGTCGCTCACGTCGCGGGCCCAGACGATGTTCACATCGGCGAAGGGCGCGTTGCCGCTCCACTTCTTGGCCCCGCTCAGCACCCAGGTGTCGCCCTCGCGGCGGGCGGTGGTGGTCAGGCCGGCGGCGGTGGCCGAGCCGACGTCGGGTTCGGTGAGCGACCATGAGCCGATCAGCTCGAAGCGGCCCATCCTCGGCAGCCAGCGCGCCCGCTGCTCATCGGATCCGAACATCCCAATCGAACCCATGGCCAAGCCCCAGTGTACCCCGAAGAAGGTGTAGACCGAGGCGTCGACGCGGGCCATCTCCATGCAGGCCATCCCCGAGAGCAGCGGGCCGAGGCTGTCGATCGTGTAGGGCTGTCGGCCCCAGGTCTCCTCGATCATACGCGCGAAGCTGGGCACCAGCTCGTGCGGGAACTCGCCGCGCTCCCAGTAGGCGCCGATCACCGGGGCCACGCGAGCATCCATGTAGTCGCGGATCGTCTGCAGCGTGGCCCGCTCGTCGGCGCTGAGCAGATCCTGCAGATCGTAGAAGTCGCTGTTGGGCGGCGGGATGCCCTTGGGCCGACGCTTGAGGGCCAGCCGCTTGAGGGCCAGCCCGAGATCTTGTGGGCTAACCTCGCTGAGCGAGCGCACCATCTGCGGCAGGTGTACGTGCTGGAAGAGTCGGGTGATACCGGCAAAGGGGAGTGATCCGGGGGCCATGGCGGTTGCTCCGTTAGGTTTGCCTGCCGACAACGACATTGTTGTCGGCGATCATAACGCATTGCGTTATATGTATGTTATAGCACATTGTATTGACACTTGTCAATGACACGCGTGCGTAGGGGCAACGCATCGCCGCCTGATGGTTCCGCCACGCCCATAGCATCAGGCGGCGATGCGTCACACGGGCCAGATGGCCTGCCGCGACCCGGCGAGACGCTCCAATCCTAATGTTACTAGATCTCCACGTTAAGCCGTCGTTTCCCAATAGCCCTCTATGGTATCGTTGCGCCTATCGACACAGGATTGTTGCAACGTCCCTGGGGCTGCGCCCCAGACCCGCTTTCTGTCGGGTTTGGGCGGCGGAGCCACCCCCACACCCCCACCGGGAGGGTGACATTGCACGATACTGCTGGCAAACGCCGACCAACGGTGTCCTGTCACCCCTCGCTCCGCTCGGGGTGACAGGTGCCAGCAGCATCACTGCAACAGCCCCGCGGTGTGGGCCATACCTAGCCTCGCTCCCCCTGAGAGTCAGCGAAGACCCCCCACGGAGGATGTGCTATGAGTCGTGTACAAGCCCTGGCCGTGGCCCTACTCGCCGCCCTGTCCCTGGCGC
>JBAXES010000521.1:0-3675 GCA_037140315.1 Chloroflexales bacterium | reverse complement strand
GGGTGCTGCTACAGGCACTGCTGCCGCCGGTGCCCCGCCTGGTGAACCGGCTACGAGCGCGATGATCAGCCCGATCACCCCGACTGCTATGGCCGCGCCGATGAGGAGGAGCAGCGGGGGGCCGCCCGCGCTGCCGCCGCTAAACGCCGACCCGCCGTCATTCCGACCCGAACCTCCCGAGCCGCGAAAGTTCCCTGATCCGCGCCAGCTCATACGAGCCTCCTCTCCCATAGAGTATCTGCTTATGACACACCGCAATGCCTAGTGTATCACAAAATGACAAAGCCGTTGCAAATAATACAAAGGCTTTGGCGTGAGATCAGTACCCCTCGGGGGCCCGGTAGCGCTCCAGGTTCTGGAAGCGCGTCGTGCGGGCCTCGAAGCGCAGCGGGACGATGCCCAGCGGGCCGTTGCGGTGCTTGGCCATGTGGATCTCGGCGATGCCCTTCTTCTCGGTCTCTTTATCGTAGAGCTCCTCGCGGTAGATGAACATGACGATGTCCGCGTCTTGCTCAATGCTACCGCTCTCTCTCAGATCTGAAAGCATCGGCACGTGGCTTTGGCGGCCCTCGACGGCGCGGGAGAGCTGGGAGAGGGCGATCACCGGCACGTTGAGTTCGCGGGCCAGGGCCTTGAGGCCGCGGCTGATCTCGGAGACCTCCTGGACGCGGTTGTCGCTGCGGCGGCCGGACATAAGCTGGAGGTAGTCGATCATGAGCAGGTCGACGCCGGCCTCGGCGTGGAGTCGGCGGGCCTTGCTGCGCACCTCGTTGATGCTCAGGCCGGGCGAATCCTCAATATAGATCGGGATCTCGGAGAGCTGGCCCATGCCCTCCAGGGCCAGGTTCAGCTCGTCGCCGCGCAGGTTGCCGGTGCGCAGGCGCTGCATGTCGATGCCGGTGTGCATCGAGAGCATGCGCTGCACCAGCTGGTCGCGGCTCATCTCCAGGCTGAACACGCCGACGGTGCTGTTCGACTGGTAGGCCACGTTGTAGGCCAGGGAGAGGGCGAGCGAGGTGTTATGGACACAGATGTCCTGGGCGACGAAGTTGGCCCCGTCGGGCACGCAGAGGTCGTAGACTTGATGTGAGCCGATCGGCACGACGTTGATAATCTCGTCCCAGTAGAGGTCGGTGTTCGCTGCGGCAGCGAGCGCCGACTCATCGAGAACAGACGCGTAGCGTGCCAGGCGCTGCTGGGGTAGGCTGCGGTTTGCATGGAGGTTGTAACCGCCATATTTGCCGTGCGCCGTGGTTTCGCCGCTCAGACGCCCCAACTCGATGAGTGAAAGCCCGCGCTTCTCAGCAGATGCGCGTACGAGAGGCCAAACCGATTGTGGAACGTGGCCGACATTGCTGCCACGGGGCGGGACGCTAAAGGCACTTTCTGAAAAGCGTGTCGCCTTCTCTCCGATCCAGCCGATCTCGCGCTGGTAGCGCATGATCGACGCCGGGTCGGTCATCTCCACGCGCCAGGCGCCGTGTGATGTCTGGTAGAGTTTAGCGATCAGCCCGAAGCGCACAAAGGCGTGGTGCAGATCGGCGGCGAGCTGCGGGGCGGCCACGGTAAACTCAATCCGCACCCGCCCGGCGAGCTGATAGATCGAGCCATCGCAGCTCATCAGCACGCGGATGAACTCGGCCAGATAGGGTTTGCTCCAGCGCCATACGCAGGGCGGGAAGAATTTATCCTTAGCCAGCTTGCCCCAGAGTCCGAGATCATCGAGCCAGACGCGCACCGGGTTAGGCGGCATTACCCCACCTTTGCCCGTCCACTGGCTGCGATCCTGGGCGACGCTGTAGGTGATCCGCTCCTGGCGCAGCCGGCAGGATGGGAAGTGCCGCTCGATGATTGTGCGGAAGTCCTCGATGATCGTCGGGTCGGTATTAGTAAAACCAGGGGATGTTGCTGTAAGGCTCCCCTCGGCGATAAAGTAGGCCAGTAGGCGCACCAGATCGATCGGCCAGCTCTCATCGTTGCCGAAGACAGGCACAGCGCGGGGCACGGCGATCCCGTCGCCGACTTTCAGGTCGTGCAGTGGCGTCCAGCCGTTCACGGTGCGGAAGGGGTGGTGGCCGGTCACATCAACCGTGCGGCCTGTACGTGTACGCACGCGGAAGCAGGGCTGAACACCGCTGTCGATCCACTCGCTCACCAGAGCTGGTCGTATAGTGCCAGCCTCGGAGATGCCGTAGACCGATGGCATGCGGCGGCGCACCGCCTCTTCGATCGTCAGCCGCTCGCCAGTCACCGGGTCGTCGATCATCGCCCAATGGGCTAGGCACTTTCCAACTGAGGGCCGCGCGGCCAGGATGATCAAGTCGCTGGGCTGGAGGCCGCCGGTGAGCTCGTCGAGGTCGGTATAGCCGGTGGGCACGCCGACCACCTCGCCGCGGCGCTCCTGGAGCGTCTCGATCTGGGTGAAGAGGGCGTTGACGATCTTCCCGATATGGACGAAGTCCTGGGTGCCCCGGCGCTGCGAGACGGTGAAGAGCTGGGCCTCGGCCTTGTCGAGGGTGGCCTCCAGGGTGTCGCTCTCGTCATAGCCGAGGGCGGTGATCTTGCCGCCGACCTCGATCAGCTTGCGCAGGACGGCGGTGCGCTCGACGCTGCGGGCGTAGTACTCGACGTGGACGGCGGTGGGCACCTCGGCGAGCAGCTCGCCGAGGAAGGACATGCCGCCGATCAGGTCGATGCGCTCCTGGCGGCGCAGCTCGGTGGCCACCGTGGTGATGTCGGGGGGCTCGCGGCGACCGTAGCAGGCCAGCATGGCCTCGTAGACCATGGCGTGCTTCTCGAGGTAGAAGTACTCAGGCAGCAGCCAGCCGGCCACGGCCACGATCGCCTCGCGCTCAAGCAGGATCGAGCCGAGGGTGGCCCGCTCGGCCTGAAGATCAAATGGGACGGAGCGTTCCATCGCGGCCCTCGCTTTCCCCACATATTCCAACACTCGTCCCCGGCTTATCCCGATCCTGTCCACATCCTGTGGAGAAACGACGATGTGCCGCGGCGTACGCCGCGGCACATCATCGGTGCGTGTTTAGATAGGGCGCCCGCTGGGCGTGGCGGGCCTAGATCTGGGGCACGTCACTATCGGAGGGACCCTCATCGGCGGCTGCGCCGCCCTCTGCCTCGACGATGATGTTCAACGCCGGCTCAAGGTCGCTCAGCAGGCGCACCTTCACCGCGTACGTCCCGGTGCGCTTGATCGGGTCTTCGAGCTCGATCTTGCGCCGGTCGATGTCGAGGCCGATCTGGGCCTTCAGCTTCTCGGCGATGTCCACATTCGTCACCGAGCCGTATAGCCGGTCGTGCTCGCCGACCTTCACGACGAAGCGCAGCGAGACGCCGTTGATCCGGGCGGCCAGGGCCTGGGCGTCCTTGCGGCTCGCATCGGTGCGTCGACGCTGGGCCGACAGGCGCTCTTCGGCCTGACGGATCTGGCCCCGGGTGGCCAGCACCGCAAAGCCCTTCGGGATCAGGTAGTTGCGCCCAAATCCACCGGATACATCTTTAAGCTCGCCCGCCTTGCCGAGGTGCTCGACATCGCTGGTGAGCAGGACTTTCATCTTCGCGCTCACAAACCCACTCCTCAGAATACATAGTTAGTCTTCAAGACAGCAGGCGCTATATTACCACAGGCCGCGCTACCCCGTCAATGTGGGCGGGTGGCTC
>JBAXES010000520.1:0-3679 GCA_037140315.1 Chloroflexales bacterium | reverse complement strand
GGCGAAGCCGCCCCCACACCCCCTCCGGGAGGTGACTTTGCACCAGCCCTGCCCTCAACGCGGGCGATCAGGATGCGGGTACGCTGGCGCAGCGATGCTGCGGGTCGGCGCGGCGACGCGCTGCGCGGCCAGGTCGCGCCAGATCTCGGTCGAGATAATGCCGAGCATGAGCATCAGGCCGTAGAACTTGAAGGAGTAGCCCAGCAGCATCAGCCCGCGGCTGAGCGAGACCCCGCCGAAGCTGCTCTGGTTGCCGTAGGCGATCAGGGCGTAGGCGGCGGCCAGCGCGGCTGCGCTCCCCAGCGGCAGCGGGGCGTCGCCGTGGAGCAGAACCGCCGCAAAGGCCAGGATGATGACCGTCTCATAGTGCATCCACGCCGCCGGCACGGCGAGGACGGTGAGCAGCAGGAACAGGCTGTACTGGAGCGGCGCCGCGCTCTTCCAGCTGGCCCAGCGGCCCCCGTCCGGATCTGTCCGCGCACCCGGGGCCGCGAGGGCGAAGGCCAGCAGCAGCGATAGCCCAAAGAAGGCGTAGGTCGCCAGCGTGATCAGCGGGGTGCCGAATGGCTCGGCGGTGATCTTCGGGGCGAAGAAGCGGCTGAAGAACCCGCTGAAGGTCTGGTTCTCGATCCAGGGCGAGCTGCTGCCGCTGCCGCCGATGATCGGCATAACCTGAGCTATGAAGATCCGGTGGGTTGCCCAGCCGAAGGTCGCGACGGTCAGCGCGGTGCAGGCCAGGCCAGCGAGGATCGCGCCGCCGATGACGCGCCAGCGCCGCTGGGCCAGGAAGAAGCCGAAGAGCAGGGCCGGGTAGAGCTTGATCAGGGCGAAGAAGGCGATCAGCGCCCCCGCCAGGCTGTCGCGGCCGCGCAAGGCGGCGAGCAGAACCAGGGCGGCGACAAACAGGAGCGCGACATCAACCTGGCCGAACGCGATCGTATCGGTGGCCGGGCGGAAGTTAAACAGCATCAGGATGCCGGCGGCGATCGGCCAGCTCGGCGCGCGGCGCAGCAGCAGCACGGCGGTGGTGCCCAGGAGCAGGGTGTTGAGAATGCGCTGGCCGAGCAGCACGCTGGTGCCGTCGAGCAGCGCGAACGGGCGCAGGATCGCGGCGTAGAGCGGCGGCCACTTGTACGAGAATCCGAAGTGGTTGGCCTGGATCCCGGCCAGGTCATACAGCGGCAGACCGTCGCGCACGAATCCGCGGATCGCCCGAAAGTGGATCCAGAAGTCCGGGCCGCTACGGGTGAAGGCGAACCCGATCAGGAAGGCGCTATGGGCCAGCGATCCGCCCACCAGCACGGCGATCAGCACCTGCCGATACGCCCAGCCGCGCCGCGCCGCCACATCGCGCAGGGCCAGCGCGGCCAGCGCGGCCAGGGCCGTAGCTGCGCCGATCGCGATGGTCACGGGGTTCGGCGCTCCGTTACGCACGCCGTCCAGCGTGAGCACGATCTGGTACAGCGGCATCGTCCACCACGCGAGCCCGAGGTAGATCGGCAGGTCGGCGCGGCGCACGACGAGCCGGCCCGCGCTGGCCTGCGGGGGCGCGATCACGCGGGCCAGCCAGATCGTGGCGCAGGCGATGGCGGCGAGCGCGCTGAGTCTACCGAGGAAGGGCAGCGTCTCCAGCGGGCGCAGGGCGATCTCGGCGGCCAGGCCAGCCGTGATCAGGATCACCAGGCCGATAGTCGCGCGAGCCCCCAGGCCAGCACCGCGCAGCGCGCCGTAGCTGAGCAGGGCTAGCCCGGCCAGGGCGATCAGGCTCAGCGGCGGCGGGAGGCGCAGTCCGCCGGCAGTAGCCTCCAGGCGCGCGGCCTGGAACACAACCCCGAGCGGGCGCGGGTCGTCTGCGAGGCTGATCGTGTCACTGTTGATATGAATATCGGCCCAGGAGCCCAGCGTGGGCGGCAGCAGCAGCATGAAGCGGCGCGCCTGCCCACCGCTGTGGGCGAGGGCCATAGCGGCCAGATGCTGCCCGCCGATGGCGAAGTCGATGCTCGGGTCAGGCATGGTGCTCGGCCGCGAGTTGAGCAGGCCGAGGCTGAGGATCGCCGGGCGCACGCCCAGGCTCGGCAGCCGCAGCTCGGCGGCGCCGAGCGTCCAGCGGCCGGGCACGCCGGCGATCTGCTCGATCTCGTCGGCCCCGCTCAGAAAATTCTGGTCGTAGGGGCTGGCCTCTAGATACAGCGGCGGGGCGACCTGGAATGCCAGGCAGCCGAGGATTAAGGTCAGAACTAGGCAACCGAGCATGCCGCCCAGATGCGCGCGGGCCGGGGCGGGCGTCGCTGTGCGCAAAAACATAGACTCAGGCCTTGTGCTAGATCAATACGCTCAGCTTGGGGCGCGGGCCTCTTGCTGGCCGAGATTGGCATCTGCCGATCTCAGCGGCGAGCCGTGTGTAGTGTACCAGAGATCGCACCCCCGGCGGCCCGCGCGCGGTATATGCGGCAGGCACCCGCACACCTGGAGGCACCGCCATGCCCATCCGCGACCTGCTCGACCGCCTGCTCGACCTGCTCTTCCCCGACCGCTGCGTGGCCTGCGGGCGCACGGGCGCGCTGCTCTGCGCGCGCTGCCGGGCCGGGCTGCGGCCCTACCCGCCCGAGGATCCGCCCGCTGGCCTCGATGGCATGGCCGTGGGCTGGCTCTACGAGGGGGCGATGCGCAAGGCCATCCACCGCATGAAGTATAGCCGCATGCGCCGGGTGGCCGCGCCCCTGGGCGACCTGCTGGCCGAGCACCTGCTGGCCGCCCCGCAGCCGGCCGACGCCCTGATGGCGGTGCCGCTGCACGCCGGGCGCCTGGCCGAGCGCGGCTTCAACCAGAGCGAGGAGCTGGCCGTCCGCCTCGCCCGGCGCACCGGCCTGCCCCTCGTGCCCGGCCTGGCCCGCTGCCGCGACACCGGCCACCAGGCCAGCCTCGGCCGCCGCGCCCGGCGGGGCAACGTCGAGGGCGCCTTCATCTGGGATGTCCATGCCCCGCCGCCCGCCCGCGTCCTGGTCGTCGATGATGTGCTGACCACCGGGGCCACCCTGGCCGCCTGCGCCGACGCCCTGCGCGGCGCAGGCACCCGCGAGGTGCGCGCCGTGGCCCTGGCGCGGTCGCTGGCCCCAGGCCAGAAGATGATACAATCGTAGCTGGGGCTGCGCCCCAGGCCTGGCTTTTTTACAGCGGGGGATTGGGGGCTGCAGGCCCTCGATGATGATTATATTTTTGGTTGAGATTGCCAGCGGAGCTGGCAATCTCAACCAAAAATATGTATGGCCTTAGGGCGACAGCCCTAAACTCGATATTTTAGGAGGACGACGATGTTCGAGCCGAAGGATCAGATCCAGGCGGCCCAGAAGCTCTGGGAGCAGCAGGCCCTCTGGCCTGCCCTGGAGCGCGCCCCCGAGCGCGATGTGCGCTTTATGACCACCAGCAGCGAGCCGGTCGAGCGCCTCTATACGCCCCTCGACCTGGCCGACAGCGCGTATACGCGCGACATCGCCCACCCCGGTGAGTACCCCTACACCCGCGGCGTCCACCCCACCGGCTACCGCGGCAAGGTCTGGACGATGCGTATGTTCGCTGGCTTCGGCACCGCCGAGGAGACCAACGCGCGCTTTAAGTACCTACTGAGCCAGGGCCAGACCGGCCTCTCGGTCGCCTTCGATATGCCCACGCTCTACGGGCG
>JBAXES010000519.1:0-3680 GCA_037140315.1 Chloroflexales bacterium | reverse complement strand
GCTTCGTGATCGCTCAAGGGCGCAGGATACCACATCTACAACTGTAGTACTAAGACAAGGGAACAGGGAACAGGGAACAGAAATACCGCATCCTGATGCAGTGCAATTGCCTGAACGGTAACGTACGCTGAAGCCTTGTCTAAGCGCTTGCTGTCGGATCTCACGTAACGTGCGAAGAGAATCGCCCCAGTTGGGCCGAAAACCGGCCGGGATCGGCGTCTTGGGACAGGGAACGGCTCATCGAGGCCGACCTCGTCTCACGTAAGACAAGGCTCGCACATGCTTTACAGTTCAGGCCAACATGTAGCATTCTGATGCGCTCGACCTGAAACCTGAAACCTGGCATCTGAAACCTTGTCTAACGTGCGAATACGGAGATTCCTTGCAGCCTTCTGCGGTCACGTGGGCACGAGTCTGCTCCAGATCCTGCGCTGCAACATGGCTTTGCAGAGCGCCAAAGCCACGTCTCCGTTTTCTCACGTAACGTGAGATTCGATTCTCTTCTCACATTACGTGAGATCCGACATTGCGCTCGGGAAGCCCAGCCCGCGCTCGCGCATACTCACGTAGCGCCCGCGCCCGATCACCAGATGGTCGAGGATGTCGATGTCCAGCAGCTTGCCGGCCTCTACAATCTGCCGGGTCACGAGGATGTCCTCGGGCGAGGGCGTGGGGTCGCCGCTCGGGTGGTTATGTACCACGATCATGGCGGTGCTATTCTTGCGCACGGCGTCGCGAAACACCTCGCCGACCCGGATGACGGCGGTGTTCACCGAGCCGACGTAGATCGTAGAAATCTGCTGGACGCGGTTCTTGGTGTCGAGCAGCACGGTGCGCAGGTGCTCCTGGTCGAGGTGGCTCATCTCGACCATCAGCAGGCTGGCCACATCGGCGGGCGATTTGATCTGTGGGCGGCTGTCGGTGCCGGTGATCAGCAGGCGTCGGCCGATCTCCAGGGCGGCCTTGAGCGCGGCGGTCTTGGCCTCGCCCATGCCGTGCCGGTGACACAGCTCGGCGTAGTCGGCGCGCTGCAGCCCGGTCCAGCCGCCGTGCTCGACGAGCAGCTGCTGGGCCAGGCTGAGCACGTTGGTGCCGGCCACGCCCACGCGCAGCAGGATGGCGAGCAGCTCGGCGTCAGAGAGCGCGGCGGCCCCAGAGTCGCGCAGGCGCTCGCGCGGCTGCGAGTCGGGCGGGAGCTCCTTGAGGCGGAGGTGGTAAGGCGAAGAGGCATGAGGCATCGACGTTCTCCTGGTGTGCGGCGGACACTGTATACACCGGCGCACACCAGGAGAACGTTGCGCGGCCACGTTCGCACAGGGGCGATATAATGAGGGCGTAGGTTCATGACGTCCTCGCACAATCTCCCAGCCTAACGGAGAGGCAAGAAATGAAGAATGTCCGTGCCGTCATTGCAAGCTTCGTTGGGGTCGTGCTTATGGCGTCGGTCATCTTTCTCGTTGGTTCTCCAGCAGGCGTCGCGCAAGGAGCAGAGCCGCTTTGTGCGGGTGCATCCCGCCGCCTGCGGGCCATCCCCGCCTACGCCCAGGTGCCGATCATCGCCATGACCGCCCTGGCCATGCCGGGCGACCGCGAGCGCTGCATGGACGCCGGCGCGAACGAGTACATGACCAAGCCGGTCAGCTTGAGAGCGCTGGCAGAGCGGATCCGCCAGCTCCTCGACGCCTGATGGCCTGCGACCGAGGCGCGCATCGCAATGCGATGAAAAGTGTGCCCAGCAGGCCCATGCCGCACTGGCTCTGCTGCGGCGCGGCTACGCCGCGCCGCAGCAGAGCCAGTCTTTTTTGTGGGAGAGCGAAGCTCTCCCACACCCTCTCTGTGCATGGTGTTGTTGCCCGCAACACCATGCGATAAAAAGCAGATGTAGGTAGCGATATAAACAGGGTCAGGGGCGGAGTTGGCGCGCAAGCACAACCCGAAAGCCCACGTTGTTGGAGCTTCGATCGGGGCCTGCGGGGGAGCGCTTGCCGCACACCAGATCCACCTCGTCTGAGCGCCATGAACCGCCGCGCCAGGAGACCGGCTTCCCGCGAAGCTCCGTGACGACCTCGCGGCTACCGGCAGGGTAGTCCTCGTAGCTGCTCGTCATGAGCTCCCAGACCAAGCCCGCCATATCGAGCGCGCCACAGGCCGCCGCGCCCGCCGCGCAGCACCCGACAGGGGCCGGGCGATCGACGCCGCTTGCGTTGTACACGGCCAGCCCCGGCGTGGGCGCGGACTCGCCCCAGGGGTAGCGCCGCCGGGCTGCCGGGCGATTGCCCGCGGCGGCGCGCTCCCACTCGGCCTCCGTCGGCAGCCGCAGCCGATACCCGTTGGGGAGCGCATCCGCGAGCTGCTCGCTCAGCCACCGACAGAACGCGGTTGCCTCGTGCCAGCTCACGCCGATCACAGGCTGGTTCGCGCCGCGATACAGCTCCTCGTCCCACCAGCGCGGCTGCATCACCTCCTCGCCGCTCCGCTTCCAGCGCCAGCCTGCTGGCTCCCACCAGCGTCGGGCCTCGGGTCTGTAGCCGACGGCGGCGAATGGCTCGTACTGGGCAACGGTGATCGGGAAGCGGGCCAGCCAGAACGCGTCCAGATCGAGATCGGTGGTGGCTCGCCCCGCCGCCCACCCGCCGATCGAACAGGCCTCGGCGGGCAGATAGCACCAGTATGACGGCGGTCTGAGGTCGTCCCATCGCTGGGGGGCGCCGCCCAGCGGGAGCCGGGCGAGATCATGTCGCCAATGGTCGAGCTGGACTGGGAAGCGCGGGTCGCTTAGGCGGCCGGCCAGCGCGCCAGCGCGGCGACATGAGCTTGGCCGAAGGGCCGCGTCCTCGGCCAGCCTGGCCACCAGCGCTGCCGCGCTGGCGGCGGTGCGCTCGGTGAACAGTGTTGCGAGGTCGGCCAGCGTCTGGTCCACATCCACATGGGCCGTGGCGGCGCGCGTCCCAACCTCACGCTGAGAGGGGCGCTTGCCCTTGCGCGCGCGCTCGACCTCGCGCCAGCGTAACGCCTGCCGGGCCCGCGCCAGGTTCGCTACATCCGAGTCGGGCAGCGGGCCGTAGCCAAGCGCCTGCTCATAGAGCGCAATCGCCTGCTGCCATTGCTCTGCCAGCAGCAGGGCGCGGGCCTGCTCCAATTCGGCCTGATTGGCCTGCGCACCCGCCATCGCGTTCGCGGCCGGCTCGGGCTGCTCAGCTAGGAATGGGAGAGTCGGGCGGTCGAGGCCGAGCTCGGTCGCGCGCACCTGGAGGGCGCGCAGCAGGCGGGTAAAGCCATCGGGTTCGAAGAGGCTGACCCACTGCCAGCGCGCCAGTCGCTCAGGCACCACGCAGTCGGACAGACGCAACGGGATGAGAAAGATGCTGTCGCGCGGCTGGCGCTCTGCCACGTCGAGCGCAAACGCGATCTCTTCTTGGAGGAAACCGGTACTACCCTGAGCGGCGCGGGACAGGCAAACCAACACAACATCTGCGGCCTCGACCGCCCGCGGGATCTCGCGGCGCCAGTCCTGGCCGGGAAGCAGATCCTCTTCGTCGAGCCAGGGTTTGATCTGCGCCGAACGGAGACGCCTGTACAGGGTGCGAACTGTCACTTTATCGACAGAGGCGTGACAGAGGAAGACGCGCAGGCGCCGGTTGCGCTCGGGCTTTCGCACGGCCCCGCGGTTGAGCCTGGAG
>JBAXES010000518.1:0-3685 GCA_037140315.1 Chloroflexales bacterium | reverse complement strand
CCAAGTGTACCCAATCTCCCGCACCGACCACCATCCTTTTCAGACAGCTTCTTACGGCGTGTGGTGTATTCAACACCGAGCGTCGTGAGACTCCCTACTGGGCTAACTGGGAACGTGACCCAACATACCGCTATGCCATCTCTTGGGATGGGCACCGCTACCCGGTGAAGGAGATCGTCCGGATCGCCAGTGGAGTGAGCGCGTTTACCAGCCAGCAGGCACGTCGTCGACTCAGCCAGATTGGATTCAGCATCGAGACACTCACCGATGACGCCCCACGCATCTGGCTGTTTCAGGCCAACCCGCGATTCTATGACCTGGCCGAGCGCATACAACAGGCGCAGATAGGTGACGAGGACACCTGGACGGTCACCAGGTATCGTGAGACGATGCGTACAGGTGACCCGGTGTTGCTCTGGCTTGCCGGGGCAAATGCCGGTATCTATGCGCTGGGGGAGCTAATTGGCCCTCCAGAGGAGCACACCTACGCGGCCGATGAGGAGGAGCGCCCGGTCTGGCTCGATCCCGCGCAGACCGGCCCGATCACGGCCTGGCACGTCCCGTTTCGTTACACGCAGATCCTCGACGAGCCCATCCGCAAGGCCACGTTGCTGGAGCACCTGGTGCTCCAACGGCTGCTGGTGCTACGGGCACCAGCGGGAACGAACTTTGCCGTGACCGCAGCTGAGTGGGTAGCACTGCAGGAGATCATCGAGCGTGCGCCGCAGCCCGAGCCGCCGAGCAATCTGCGCCCGCCTTACAGCCTGGCCGACTGCGCCCGCGACACGGGGATCGCCGAGGAGGAGCTGGATCGCTGGTTGCGCGCACTGGATCGTAAGAGGCAGGCGGTGCTCTATGGCCCGCCCGGCACCGGCAAGACCTTCGTCGCCGAGCGTATGGCCCGCCACCTCGTCAGCGGCGGTGATGGTTTTATCGAGTTGGTACAGTTTCATCCGGCCTACTCCTACGAGGACTTCATCCAGGGCATCCGGCCGCAGTCGCGCAGCGACGGTGGCCTGTCCTACCCGCTGGTGCCCGGGCGTTTCCTCGACTTCTGCGCCCGCGCGAAGGCGGTGACAAAGACCTGCGTCCTGATCATTGATGAGATCAACCGGGCCAACCTCGCCCGCGTCTTCGGTGAGCTGATGTATCTGCTGGAGTATCGCGATCAGGTACTCCCGCTGGCCGGCGGCGGGCTACTCTCGATTCCGTTGAACGTGCGGATCATCGGCACGATGAATACGGCCGACCGCTCGATCGCCCTGGTCGACCACGCCCTGCGCCGGCGCTTCGCCTTCCTGCCCCTCCAACCAAACTATGCTGTTCTCCAGCGCTACCAGGATACGCACGGCTTCGACGCCAGCGGCCTGGCGCGTTTGCTGGAGCGGATCAACCAGGCGATCGGCGACCCGAGCTACGCGGTGGGCATCAGCTTCTTCATGCGGTGCGGGCTCGCGGAAGACTTGGAGGATATCTGGCGTATGGAGATCGAGCCCTATCTGGAGGAGTACTTCTTCGACCGGCGCGACGTATTCACGAGCTTCTGCTGGCAGCGGATCGCCGCGCAGGTGCTGCCGTGATCCGAGATGCGCCGGGGGAGATCGGGCTGGATGAGTATCGGCCACGCCTGCTCCCGCGTGCCGCGCTGACGGATCGCGACGGTGATCGGCTCTGGAATGACTACAAGAACCAGATGGAGATCGGCTTTCCCTCGCCGGCCACGGGCGACCAGTGGCGGCTGACCGCCCAGGGCTGGGTCGGCTATATCCCGCTCTCACCTGAGCTGCGGATCGCCCTGCGTCCGAAGGTGCCGATCCAGCGCCTGTTCGGCATGATGGAGTATGCCTATGGGCAAAAGACCTTCCAGATTCTGGAGGGGCGCTACCCGGCGGAGACGCTGGACGAGGCGTACGAGCGACTGGCCGAGGTGCTGGCCCGCCGGGTGCTGCGCCGCGCGCGCGACGGCCTGGTGCGTGCCTATGTGAGTCAGACCGAGGAGCTTGCGGTGGTGCGGGGCAGCCTGAATGTGCGGCGCATGGCCACGCGTCCCTGGGACACACGCCTGGAGTGCAGCTACCAGGAGCACACGGCGGATATTGACGACAACCAGATCCTGGCATGGACGCTGTTCGTCATTGGAAGGAGCGGACTCTGCCGCCCCGACCGCGCACTGCCGACGGTGCAGCGGGCGTTTCATCAGCTTCAGCGTGCGGTCACCCTCACGCCCGTCTCGGCCACCGCCTGCGTGGGCCGACGCTACCACCGACTCAACGCCGACTATGCGCCGCTGCACGCGCTCTGCCGCTTCTTTCTCTACACCAGCGGGCCGCATCACACGGCAGGCGATCGCACCATGCTGCCATTCCTGATCAACATGGCCGGACTCTTCGAGGAGTTTGTCGCCGGATGGATGCGCGCGCGGCTCCCGCACGCAGTGCGGCTGGTTGATCAGGAGCATCACACCATCGGCAAAGGCAGCGGCCTGTCATTTGTGATCGACCTGGTGCTGCGCGATCATGTGACTGGGAAGGCATTGGCCGTGCTCGACACGAAGTATAAGTGCGAGGTCAAGACCGACGATATCGCCCAGGTGGTGGCCTATGCCGAGATGACCGGCTGCACCGAGGCGGTGCTGGTCTACCCCATCGCACCCCAGCGACCGCTCGACGCCAGAATCGGCGCAATCCGTGTGCGCAGCCTGGCCTTCGACCTTGACTCCGACCTCAATGACGCCGGTGAGCGCTTTCTCGCCGCGCTCAGCATCACCGATATCAGAGGGGCCGCATAATCTAGCAGCGACTTCATTCCGCTCATCCTGACGGCCGCCACGCAGCCGCGCCGCATCTCGCCAACCGACGCATCGACCAATGCCGGCGCTACCTCCGCCTACGCCTGCACGAGCGCACCTTCGGACGGCGCTTCATGACCAGCTATGGCGTTGCACCACAGTCTATCCCGCCCATCATGACGCTCTCGGGTGCCGATTTCGAGCAACACATCGAGGAGGGGGTGGCGCGGCACGCGGGGGCGGCGGTCAATTGCCGGACTGCCGCCATCGCCAACGACGACGAGTTCGTCGGCCAGGACCACAACGCGGTGATCATCGCCAGCGGAAGCGTCGCGAAACGCTCAGTTTGTCATTTCTGTGCATGTGAACAAATATACTATACCCGTATACTTATATATGCCAGTGATCATGGCGTATCCATGCTATGCTGTGCGTACACAACAACGCGATACGCAGCGCACACCGTGCGCAGGTTGTGCCACAGCATGATTGCACCGCACGATGCCGTGCGGCATGAGAAAGGATAGAGTCAATGCCTACGCGAGCAAGCCTGAACCTGAGTGTCGATCTCCAACGCGGTGTCGTGCCGATCTCCAAGGCGGCATCGTCCCTGGCTGCGCTGATCAAGCGCGCCGACACGACCGGCCAGCCGGTCATCGTGACGCAGAAAGGCTATCCCACCGGCGTACTGCTCTCCGTTGATCTCTTCAGCACGCTCAAAGGCTTGGCCGATGATCAGGGCGAGGATGCGGCGATGCCCGCGCCAACGGCCAGCGATGAGATCGTGGACACGCTGTCGGAGGATGTCGTGACGAACGACGACCTGGAGGTCGCCGCTCCCGCTATAGTGGACCCAAGAATCTAGACACTCAGGCGAGCAGGGTTCCGTACAATAGA
>JBAXES010000517.1:0-3689 GCA_037140315.1 Chloroflexales bacterium | reverse complement strand
GCGATCTTCGGCTGGGTCTGCGTGACGATTGTCGCCGCGCTGCTTGGCCTGGCCGACGAGCTCAAACGAGGCTGCGCCGACCTCGAACGCGGGGAAGCTGAGCGTGGGGGCCAGGCTGGGCGCCGCCGCCAGCAGCAGCCCAGCACCGACACATGCGGCGGCGACGCCCAGCCCGAGGCGGCGTGTTGTTACCACGAGGCTCAGCCCGAAGCAGGCGGCGGCGACAATCAGGAGCAGGCTAATAGTGATAACTAGCATATGGCATTGTTGCAACGTCTCTGGGGCCCCGCCCTCAGACCCACTCGCTGTGATGGCCGGCGGCGAATCCGCCAGGCACCAACAAAAATTGCTATTCGTCGTCGCTCGCCCTCTGGCATGCGCTGCACGGGTCAGTCGAGAGGGCGATCAGCACGGCGTCGTCCGGGGAGGCCTGCCCGAGGAGCGTCCGCGCCAGCAGCCGGTCGAGCTGTGGGGCCGGCTCGGCCCGGTAGTCGCTGATGCGCTTCCCGTCACTGACGACGCGGTAGCGCAGGGCTCCCCGCGGCGCCTCGACGGTTGCCTCGCCCTCGCCTGCTGGCAGGGTCGCCGGTACCTGCGCGCTCAGCTGTCCGTCCGGCAGACCGTCCAGCGCCCGGTCGCTCAGCTTCATGCTCTCCAGGGCCTCCAGCAGTAGCAGCACCAGCCGTGCGTAGACATCGCCGCCCTCCTGGATGATCATCTGGGGTGACAGCGCCGCGTAGGCCCCATAGGGCGCGCCAATCCGCACATCGTCCTCTATGCCCGAGGCCCTGGCGAGGGGGCCGCGCAGGCGAAACTGGGCGGCGGCGGCGTTGGTGAGGGTGCCCACCTCCACCGTGCGGGCCAGGATGAGCCGCTGATCGATCACCCGGTCGGCGATCTGGTAGAGCCGCTGGCTCGCCCCGGCGATCTGCTGGCGCAGATCGCCCCGGCGGTCGTCGGAGATATCGTGGCGCAGCCCGCCAGGCAGGATCAGCGCGCCCCCATCGGGCGGGCCGGCCAGCAACGCCAGCCCCTGGGCGCATGTGTCACGCAGCGTAGACAGGGGCGCAGCTGTGGCGGACATGCCCATGGTGCAAAAGAGCGCCTCTAGGGTGCTGAGGTGTGAGGTCGCCCGCTCTAGCTCGACCGCGACGAGCCGCAGTCGCGAGGCCCGCAGCGGGATCTCAAGACCCAACAGTGTCTCGACGGCCAGCGAGAAGGCTAGGCAGTGGGCGTGGGTGCAGGTGGGGCAGTTGCGGGCCACCTCCTGGAGCAGGGCGGGCCTGCCGGCGGCGCGCGATCGCGGGGCGAGATCCGGGCGGTACTCCACATCGGTGATGCGCTCGCCCGCAACCTTCAGCACCAGCCGCTGGGGGCCGAGCCACGCCGCCGCAGCCGGCTCAAGCGTCAGGGTGTAGCTCACGCAGTTCTCCGGTAGTAGAGCAGCATTGAGCGCGCATTATACCACACTGCCTGCCCGCGAACCTGTGCTACCATGCGGCCTGAGGGCCGCTACCGCACCTTCATGCATGGCGTAGCCCTGATTTTTGTGTACTGCGGCGCTGGCGGCCTCGCCGCTAGCGCCGCGGTACACCGATGTCTTGAGAAAGGGAACCCCTATGTCCACAGGCGTGGCCTATACCCTAACATTACGCTGCGAGATCGAGAACCGGCCGGGCATGCTTGGCCGCCTCACCACCGCCATTGGTGAGCAGGGCGGTGATATTGGTGCCATCGACATTGTGCGCGCCGAGCGCGGCCTGGTTGTCCGCGACATCACCGTGCGCGTGCAGGACGAGAACCACGGCGACCTTCTCGTTGGCGGGATCAACGAGGTGGAGGGAGTCCGCGTGATCCGCGTCAGCGACCGCATCTTCCTGGCGCATATGGGCGGCAAGCTGGCCATGCAAAGCCGCGTGCCCCTGAAGACCCGCGACGATCTCTCGATCGCCTACACCCCCGGCGTCGCCCGAGTCTGCTCGGCTATCGCCGACGACCTCTCGAAGGCATTCACCTTCACATGGAAGAGCAACAGCGTGGCGGTGGTGAGCGACGGTAGCGCCATCCTCGGCCTCGGCAACCTCGGCCCCGAGGCGGCCATGCCGGTGATGGAGGGCAAGGCCATCCTCTTCAAGGAGCTAGCTGACATCGACGCCGTGCCCCTCTGCCTGCGCAGCCAGGACCCCGACGTGATTGTGCAGACGGTCGAGCAGATCGCGCCCAGCTTTGGCGGGATCAACCTCGAGGACATCGCCTCGCCCAACTGCTTTCTGGTCGAGGGCCGGCTCCACGAGAGCCTGGACATCCCGGTGATGCACGACGACCAGCACGGCACCGCCGTGGTGGTGCTGGCGGCCCTGCGCAACGCCCTGCTCCTGGCCGGCAAGCAGATCAAGCATGTGCGCGCGGTGGTGAACGGCGTGGGCGCGGCCGGCACGGCGATCATCCGCGCGCTGCTGGAGGCCGGGATTGGCGATGTGACCCCGGTGGACCGTCACGGGATCATCCGCAGCGGCGATGACGCACTCCAGACGCCCATGCAGCGCATCATCGCCTCGCAGACAAACCGCGACGGTCGTGTCGGCGACCTCGTCGCCGCCCTGGTCGGCGCCGATGTGTTCATCGGCGTCTCGCGGGGCAACATCCTCAGCGCGCGGATGGTACAGAGCATGGCGTCCGACCCGATCGTCTTCGCCCTCGCCAACCCCGTCCCCGAAGGCGACCCAGAGATGCTGCGGCAGTACGCCCGTGTGGTGGCGACGGGCCGCTCGGATCAGCCCAACCAGATCAATAACGTGCTGAGCTTCCCGGGGATCTTCCGCGGCGCCCTGGACGTCAATTCGCAGAAGATGACCTCGGGGATGCGGCTGGCGGCCGCCGAGGCCCTGGCTGGCGTCATCCCGCCTGACGAGGTGAATGAGGAGTATATCATCCCGAGCGTCTTCAACCGCCATGTGGTGCCGGCGATTGCGGCGGCGGTGGCTCAGGCGGCGATCAATGAGGGTGTGGCCCGGCGCACGCATCTGCCGGGGGCGTGACGTGGCTGGGCATAGGGGGGCAGCAGAAGGGGGGCCGTGTGGCCCCCCCCTTCTGTTGCTCTATGCGGCATCGATCCGTAGCACGACTGTGCTGGTAGCGGGCGCCTGCGGGTTTTGGCCGCGCGGCTCTTGCTGTAGCTCTACTGGCGTCAGCTTGATGATCGATCCTTGCTGGCGGTAGGTTCGCGCAGTATAAGCCAGATGGATCAGCGAAGTGAACGGCAGCGCCCCGTTTGGTGTTGGAGAAGGGTTAACTTCTGGGCTGCTGTACCAGCGGCGTGGTTTCATCGGGGGGCTCCACGGCACGGCGGTTGGCACAATGGGTGCAAACCCCTTACAACTTGTATGTAAGGCATTACGCACTGCCATCGTATTCTCCCGTCAGGGCGACAATAGGTAGATAGAGTGTCCCCTACCTATTGCAAAATGAACGCTATTATATACATAGGCTTGCTAGCTGTCAACAGTAAAAGACGGGTTTAGACGCAGCAAACCGGCGCTGTATCGCCCCGCCCATGGTTGTCGGCGGCGAATCCGCTGACAACCATGGGCGAAGTTCTCCTACTTCCCGCGGTTGCGGTTGCGCAGGAATGGCGGGATGTCCAGGTCATCGCTGCTGCTGCCGAAGCTCGGTGCCACGCGGGGCTGCGG
>JBAXES010000516.1:0-3695 GCA_037140315.1 Chloroflexales bacterium | reverse complement strand
TCTTTGAGATCCCGACCCTGCCCGCCTCGGTGCCGGGGATGCGGCTCTACTGCCTGCTGGAGGCCGCCCTGCTGCGGGCCGGCGGGCGCATGCAGCTCGGATCCTTCGTGCAGCGCGCTGAGGGCAAGGGCGATCGGCTGGAGGCGATCTACAGCGAGGCCGCCGCCCGCGAGCAGCGCCATCGCGCCGCCCGCTACGTCCTGGCCACCGGCGGGATCGCCGGCGGCGGGGTGCGCGCCGACCACGCCGGCGCGCTGGTTGAGACCGCCCTCGGCCTGCCCCTGCGCGCGCCAGACGCCCGCGCCGACTGGTTCGCCGCCCGCTTTCTCAACGCGACCGGCCACCCGGTCTTCCGCACGGGCGTCGCCGCCGACGCGGGCCTGCGCCCGCTTGACGCCGCCGGCCAGGTGGTCTACGCGAATGTCGCCGTTGTCGGGTCGGCCCTCGCCGGGTGCGACCCGATCCGCGAGGGCTCTCTTGAGGGGATCGCCGCCGCAACCGGCTGGATGGCCGGTCGCGCGTAGGGCCGAAGGATTTGGGTTGGCGCAAAGCGCTAACCCAAATCCTTCGGCCCTACGCCGGGAATTACAACCATGGATCACATCGAGCTGTCCCTAACTCAGTCGCTTGACCACTGCATCAAGTGCAACGTCTGCGCCTCGGCCTGCCCGGTGGCCGCCGTGACCGATGCGTTCCCCGGGCCGAAGTCTGTCGGCCCGCAGGCCCAGCGATTCCGCCACGCGGGCCAGCCTGTGCCCGACGACTCGGTGGACTACTGCTCGGGCTGCCGGGTGTGTAACGAGGTCTGCCCGACCGGCGTCAAGATCGCCGAGCTGAACGCCCGCGCCCGCGCCCAGATCGTCGCCGAGCGCGGGATGTCCCTGCGCAACCGGATCATCGCGCGCGCCGGGCTGGTTGGCTGGATGAGCAGCGGCCCCCAGGCTCCGCTGGTGAACTTCGGCCTCTCGATCAAGCCGCTGCGCTGGACAATCGAGCAGGTGATGCAGATCCACCGCGCTGCGCCGCTGCCGGCCGCCAGCAGCTACCGGTTCCGGTCGTGGTTTAAGCGCCACACGCCAGCTCCCGGGGCCCGCAAGCAAGTGGTCTACTACCACGGCTGCAGCACCCAGTACTACGAGCCGCATGTGGGCAAGGCCGCCATCGCCGTGCTGGAGCGCAACGGCTACGAGGTGATCATCCCTCAGCAGGGCTGCTGCGGCCTGCCGCTGCTCTCGAACGGCGACTTCGCGGCGGCCAAGGGCCGACACATGTATAATGTGCAGCACCTGCTGCCCTATGTGCGCCGGGGCATCCCGGTGGTGGGCACCAGCACCAGCTGCACCCTTACGCTGAAGGAGGAGGCCCCCGAGCTACTCGGCCTGCACAGCCAGGACGTGCGCGATGTGGCCGCCGGCACCTACGACATCTTCGAGTTTCTGCGCAACCTGGCCGATGCCGGCGAGCTTGACACAGACTTCCGCCCGATCGAGCGCCAGCTGCCATACCACCCGCCCTGTCAGCTGCGCGCCCACCGTATCGGCCGGCCTGTCCTAGATGTGCTTGGCCTTGTCCCCGGCCTGCGTCTCGACGAGAGCCACGCCGAGTGCTGCGGCATTGCCGGGACCTACGGCCTCAAGAAAGAGAAGTACCAGATTGGCATGGATGTCGGCGCGAAGCTCTTCACCTTCGTTAAGGCCGCCAACTCTGACCTGGCCCTCTGTGACAGCGAGACGTGTCGCTGGCAGATCAGCCACGGCACCGGCATCGCCACCAAGCACCCGATTGAGATCCTCGCCGAAGCCTACGGAGAAGGATGAAGGATAGTAAGGGTATAGGGGCGAAACCTCATTTCGCCCTTCACCCCCCACTCTTCATCTTTGAAGACAATGATTGGCCTCTTGATCATCTCACATAGCGCCAGCATCGCCCACGGGGTCAAAGAGCTCATCGAACAGATGGTGAAGGGCCGGGTGCCGATCGCGGCGGCTGGCGGCACCCTTGAGGGCGATCTCGGCACGAGCACCGATCTGATCAGCCAGGCCCTCGCCAGCCTCGCCGGGGCTGATGAGGTGCTGGTGCTTGTCGATATGGGTAGCGCGATCATGAGCGCTGAGATCGCCCTGGAGATGGGCGGCATCCCCTTCCACATCAGCGCGGCCCCGCTGGTCGAGGGGTCCCTGGTGGCGGCGGTTGAGGCTACCCGCCCTAATGTGACCCTCTCCGAGCTTGCCGCCGCCGCCGAGCGCGCCCTGGAGACGAAGGGCGTGCCCTTCGTCGTCGATCAGCCGCGCGCCGCACCGTCGCCCGTCCCGCCGCCGAGCAGAGGCGTTGAGATCACCCTGACGATCACCAACAAGATTGGCCTGCACATGCGCCCGGCCAAAGACTTTGTCGAGACGGCGAGCCGCTTCGCCAGCGCGATCCGCGCCCGCAACCTTGACATCCCCGAGCGCCCCGCCGGCAACGCCAAGAGCATGATCGACGTCATGAAGCTCGGCGTCAAGTTCGGCCACAAGATCCACCTGCGCGCCGAGGGCGACGATGCCCTGCAGGCCCTCGATGCACTGGCTCGCCTGGTGGCCAACAACTTTGGCGAGGCGTAGCGCCGCATCCGGGCCGTCGCATCGACGCCCTTGCACTGCGACGTTCCGATCTCACGTCGTATCAGCGCGCGCGGGCGGTAAAGGATTTGTTATAATGGAACCGATAACAGGCCGGGAGGCTGTATGTGAGGCTCTCGGCGGCGCTGGCATGTTCGCGGCTCGTGTGCCACCCCTGCGGTTGATGAAAGACTCAAACCATGTTAGCGCCCGGCACCCTGCTCCAAGAACGCTACCGCATCGCCGCGCAGATCGGCAAGGGCGGCATGGGCGCAGTGTATCTGGCGCGTGATCTGCGCCTGTCTCACGATGTAGCGATCAAGGAGACGCTCTTCCACGACGACGCCTACCGGCGCGCCTTTGAGCACGAGGCCAAGCTTCTCGCCCGGCTGCGCCATCAGGCCCTGCCCAAGGTGAGCGATCACTTCATTGAGGGTAATGGCCAGTTCCTGGTGATGGAGTTTATCCACGGCGAGGACCTGGGCAGCCAGCTCGTGCGCCTGGGCAAGCGCTTCGCCTCGCCCCAGGCCCTGCCGATGGTGCTGAAGTGGGGCGACCAGCTCCTCGATGTGCTCAACTACCTGCACACGCGGCCCATGCCGATCATCCACCGCGACCTGAAGCCCAAGAACCTCAAGCTCACCTCGACCTTCGATATCATCCTGCTCGACTTCGGCCTCGCCCGCGGCGGGGTCACGATCTCGGTCGATAGCGCGGAGGCGACGACCCCTGAGAGCGCCGACCGCAAGATCTACGGCTTCACGCCGCCCTACGCGCCGATTGAGCAGATGCGCGACGGCGAGCCCGACCCGCGCAGCGACCTGTACTCGCTGGGCGCTACGCTCTACCATATGCTCACCGATACGCTCCCCGCCGACGCGATGAGCCGGATGGCCCGGCTGATCAATGGCAGCCCCGACTCGCTGCGCCCAATCCGCGAGCTGTCGCCGCATGTGCCCGAGCCGGTGGCGAGTCTGATCCAGCGCTCCCTCAACGTGACCATGGATGGCCGACCGATGAGCGCCCGCGAGATGCGCGACGATCTCATCCGCGCCCGCGGCCTCGCCCTGGCGGCCTCGCCACCCCCCCTCCCCC
>JBAXES010000515.1:0-3698 GCA_037140315.1 Chloroflexales bacterium | reverse complement strand
CAGTCGAAGCGCTCGCCCGCGCGCTTCAGGCGGCTCACCAGCGGCCAGAAGTCGCCGGCGAGCACGTCGGCCTTGACGATCGGCATCCCGTTGAGCGTGTACGAGTCCTTGGCCACGTTCAGGAAGCGCCGGCTGAGGTCGAGCTGGACCACCCGGCGGGCCCCGCCGGCCATGGCGGCCACCCCCAGGCTGCCGGTGTAGGCGAAGGTGTTCAGCACCGACAGGCCGCGCATCTGCGCGATCAGCCAGGCCCGCAGGCCGCGCGTGTCCAGGTAGAAGCTGGCGTCGCGGTTCATGGTCAGATCCACGGCGTACCAGACCCCGTGCTCGCGGATGCGCCGGGCCGACCGCTCGCCGGCGATCAGGGCGCCGCTCTGGCCCTCGGGCGTGGCGGCGTGGCGTGTCTTGAGCACGCAGGCGCTCACCCAGGGCAGCCGCTCGCGCAGCACGCCGAGCGCCCGCTCGGCCAGCTGCAGCCCCTCGGCGGGCGGGTTGGCGTAGTTGTGCAGCACGGCGGTGGCGGCGTACAGGTCGATCACCAGCTGCGGGCAGCCCTCCGCGAATCCGGCGAGCAGCCGAAGCGCCCCCTGGTGTCGATCATCGAGCAGTCCGGCGCGGGCAGCGATGGCCCGATCGAGCAAATCCTCAATCTGAGTGCTGATCATGGGGGGCTACCTGCGCCCATGCTCGCGCGCATACTGCGCGTGCAGCGCCTGCCTGATATCCATAATGGTGCCTTTGTGCTGGGATAATCCGAGCCAGTCGAGTGCGGGCGAGAGGCTATAGAAGGCTGCCATCCTCAGCGACACCGCCAACTCCGCGAACATGGCATAGGTGTCGGCTACGGACTGATCTATAGCCTTTCGGATGATAAAGGCTGTCGGCTCCAGGGCTTCGCCCTGCGCCAGGCGCTGGCGATTCATCTCCACGCCCTGCCGGAAATTTGCCACGTCGATGTCCAGCTCCGTGACTGCCAGGATATCGATAATGATCAGCATGGCTGGCTCGCGCAGGGGGGCCTGGCGCGCTGCGAGCTCGGCTATGAAGAGTTCCTGACCGGTGCAGTGCCCAAAGCCCGCGTAGTACAAGACGTGGATGTCTGGGGCGATCCGATATAGGACGGTCATAGCCCTCTCTACTTCTCACTCACAGCGCGGCAAGCTCTAAATCTGCTTGGCTTTACGGGCTATTTCTGTAAGACGCACCTGTATCGTACATATGCGGGCGGTGACGCAACATCTCGTCACCGCCCGGTGGGGGCGTGGGTGCCGCCTCACTCCCCGCTGATCACGAAGTAGAGCCGGCCGTGGGCGACGCCCTTCTCGTCGATGCCGGGGGCGCCGGCGGCGGCGATCGCCTTAAATGGCTTGAGGCGATCCGCCACCGTCGGGTCGCTGAGCGCGCCCTGATTCTGGGCCAGGCTGACCACAGCCGGCAGGTTCACGAAGATCAGGCCGCCGTTTGGCGCGGGCACGGCCTTGATCCCAGCCTGGTACGCCGGGCTGCCGCTCAGCGGCGCCTTCGGGCTGGACATTGCGGCTAAGGTTTTCGGGCCGACCCCGATCACAAGGTCGTCGCCGACAAAGGCGTAGCCCACGGCGACCTGCTGGTTGGGGCCGACAACCTGCCAGGCCACGCCGCCCAGCTGCTCCTCGCGCAGGCCAAGCTGGCCGCTGCTGGCCGTATCGATAGCGGTCGCGATCCGCCTCATGCCATCCTGGGCGGCGCCCTTATCGTTAGGCTTGAGGGCGAAGTAGCCAGTGACCGGCGAAGGCATTCCGATAACCTCCTCGCCCGGCATCAGTACAATCGTCGCCTCGCCCTGCAGCCAGCTGAGCAGGTCGCGGTTGAGGTCGAGGTTGAACTGCTCCTCCATCGAGGCAACCTGGGATTTGGCGTCGGGGTTGCTGTCGATCGCCTCGCTGATCTGCTGGCCGAGGCTGGCCGGCAGGCGGAAGCTCAGGGCGATCAGGGCGTCGGTGCTGATCCGGCCCACCCGCTCAGCGCTCACCGGGTCGGCCGTCCCCTTGATCTGGTCGAGGGTGGCCTGGGACAGCCCCGCGCGGTCAACCTGGACGAGGGCGTCGAAGGCCACGCCGTCGGCGAGGACGCTGATCGAGAGGCCGACACCCTGGAGGGCCTTGGCGCTCTGGAGCTGCTCGCGCAGCCGGTCGGCGGTGGCGCCCTGGAGCTGGCCGACGATCTTGGCGCTGTTGGCGCTGATGGCGCTGGCGATGGGCGCGCCGTCGATGAACACGAAGCCGATGTGGCCGGCGGGCAGGGCGGCGAGCACCTGCTGGAAGCGCGGGCTGGCGGCCAGCGTGTCTTTGGCGTTAGGGTCGCGGGCGGCGATGGCGGCGATCAGGTCGGCGCTGGTGGCGAAGATTACATTGCCGCGCACGATGCCGAACGCCGCGATCGGGCTGGGGTCGCCGCCCTGCTGCGCGTAGATTGTGGCCCCCTGGGCCTGGCTGCTGGTGAACTGCTGGCCCTGGCCCTCGCGGTGCTTGCGCTGCTTGTCGAGGAAGGCCTGGGCGGCCTTCTCGTCGTGCGAGGTGAGCACCAGCGTCACCTTGGCCTTCTTGGCCAGGCTGGTGTCGCCGGAGACGCTCGCGCTGCTCGGGTCAAACAGCGTATCAAAGGGCAGACCGCTCACCGCCACCGCCATCTCCGTGCCGATCCAGGGGGCGATATCGGCCTTAATGTCAACCCCCATGAGATCGGTGAGCTGGTTGGCGGTGCTGGCGTTGTTCTGGTAGTCCATGGCCTCGGGGAAGGCTTTGCGCAGCCGGTCGATGTTCGGCAGGTCGCTCAGGTTCGGCGTGATCGCGGCGTAGATCTGGGTGTCGCTGGCGAGCAGCTGGGGGATGCTGTTCGGGCGGCGGCCAAGCAGGCTGAAGGCCAGGACGCCTACGCCGATGGCGATGGCGATCAGGGCGACCGCCCCGACGCCGATCAGCAGCAGCAGCGTGCGCCGGCCGCCACTCTGGGTCGGGGTGTCTGATGGGAGCGGGCTTACGGGTGGTAGTTGCATCTTCGGTGTCCTCCTTTAGTGCGTCGGAGCCTCGCGCGCTCCTCCATTATACGATCTCGGGTGGGGAAACGGTACCGTGGGTTCGAAGCATTGATACCAGTGTGTCAGCGCTCGTGCAACGCCCTCGCCGGGGCCAGTCCTACTTGACAATCTCGGGCGACTTTGTTACTATCACTTCGGCACACAAACAACCTAGCGCGCAGCTCATCCAGAGCGGTGGAGGGACCGGCCCGACGATACCGCGCCAACCACTGGATAATGCTGAATGCTGAATTGTGAATATTGAATGGTTCGGACATTCAATATTCAACATTACGCATTCAACATTACGCAGTATGGTGGCAATTCCGGCAGTGCAATCTGGACGATGAGAGGCAGGCAGAGACATAGCGTCTAGCCTAAAGAACGTGGATACGTACGCCCTCATCGCATACCGGTGGGGGTGTTTTTGCGCCCTCAGCGGGCAAACAAAGGAGCAGCCCGATGCCCGACGTGCAGTTCACTGGCTTTGAGACCCTCGCCCTCCACGGCGGCCAGGTCCCCGACCCGACCACCGGCGCCCGCGCGGTGCCGATCTACGCGACGACCTCGTTCCAGTTTAAGGACACTGAGCACGCCGCGCGGCTCTTCGGCCTCCAGGAGTTCGGGAACATCTACACCCGGA
>JBAXES010000514.1:0-3711 GCA_037140315.1 Chloroflexales bacterium | reverse complement strand
GGCTAGGTCGGCCAACCGCAGGGCCACAAACAGCTCGGGCGCGCGCCCGTAGCGGTCGAGGCTGAACAGCCCGAACCAGAGCCGCCCGCCGATCAGCGCGCCGAGCAGCGCCGGGAGCGCGCATACCTCGGCGTGCGCGGCCAGGGCCGCCCCGCCCCGGCGCCGCACCACCCGCGCGACGCGCCATGTCCACAGGTAGGTCGCCGCCAGCAGCAGCAGCCCGCCGCTGCTCAGGCGCAGCGGGCCAAGCTCAATCAGTGGGTACATCCCTACGGCTCCGCCAGCAGCTGCGCGACCGTGCCGGTGATCGCGGCGTAGGAGATCGGGCCTTTGTAGACGGCCCGCACCACCCCGCGCCGGTCGATGAAGAAGCTGGAGGGCAGCGCGTTCGCGCCGTAGGCGGCGGACACCTCGCCCGCGTCGAGCAGCGCCGGGAAGTGCAGATCGTAGGCCCGCAGAAAGGCGGCCACGCTGGCCGGCTCCTCGCCGGTGGTCACGGCCAGCACGGTGAAGCCCTGGCCCTGGTAGTGCGTGTAGGCCGTCTGGATGGCCGGCATCTCGGTGCGACAGGGCGGGCACCAGGTGGCCCAGAAGTTCACCAGCACCACCGTGCCGCGCAGATCGGCCAGCGCGACCGTGGCCCCATCCGGGGTGCGCAGGGTAAAGGCCGGTGCCGGGTGGCCAACCACCGGCGCGGGCGCCGCAGCGACGGGGGCGGGGGCGAGCGAGGCGCCAGTCGCGGGACGCACGCGCGTCGCCCCGATGAACAGCGCCCCGCCGAAGAGGGTCGCCAGCAGGATCAGGTTCCAAGTCGAGCGGCGCAGGGTATGCGGGGTGATCATTGGTGGTGCCAATAGGGCCTAGCGCAAATGCTGAATGCTGAATGCTCGCACCCCTCTGATGCGTGGCGCGGCGGGATGGTTACACGCCTACTCGGCGAGGGCGAAGTCGACCGCCGCCAGGGCGTGCAGACCCGTGGTGTCGAACAGCGGCACGGCGCTGTCCTCCGCCGACACCAGCAGGGTGATCTCGGTGCAGCCGAGGATGATCCCCTCGGCCCCCCGCGCCGCCAGCCGGGCCATGATCGCCCGATACTGCGCCCGCGACTCCGCCCGCACCGCGCCCAGGCAGAGCTCCGCGTAGATCACCCGGTTGACCACTGCCCGGTCATCGGCCTCGGGCACCAGCACCTCCAGGCCGTGGCGCGCGACCAGCCGCCCGGTGTAGAACGCCTCCTCCATCGTGAAGCGCGTGCCGAGCAGGCCGACCCGCCGTAGCCCGCCGGCGCGGATCGCCTCGGCCGTGGCGTCGGCGATGTGGATGAAGGGGATGCGCACTGCCCCGGTGATCGCGTCGGCCACCTTGTGCATCGTGTTCGTGCAGAGCACCACGCAGTCGGCGCCGGCCCGCTCCAGGCTGCGGGCCGCCTCGGCGAGCAGCAGGCCCGACTCGTCCCATCGCCCCGCCTGCTGCATCGCCTCGACCTCGGCGAAGTCCACCGTCAGCAGCACGCTGCGCGCCGAGTGCAGCCCGCCCAGCCGCGCATTCACCTCCGTGTTGATCAGCCGATAGTACTCCGCCGACGACTCCCAGCTCATCCCGCCGATCAGCCCGATAGTGCGCATGGTCGCTCCCAGCTAGGTGCGGCGTTCCAACGCAAGCCGAACACCGAGCCCAATCAGGATGATGCCCGTTGTCCCTTCAAGCTTCTGGCGGACATCGGCGCGCGTCACCCACAGCCTGAGCTTGCCCATGGCGAAGATGAGCAGCGTGAGCCAGATGATCCCGATCACCCAATGGATGCCCGCCAGGAGCAGCGATTTGAGCAACACCGGATCGGTCGGGCGGATGAATTGGGGTAAAAAGGCGAGGTAGAAGATGGCCGCCTTCGGGTTGAGGACGTTATTGACGATGCCTTCACTGAACGCCTGCCACGCGCTCAGCGGGGTTGACGTCAACGCCGGCGTAGCCCCCTCGACTACCACATCGGAAGGCGATTGACGCACGGTCTGGATGATCGTCCAGACGCCAAGGCCAATGAGGTACGCCGCACCAAGACTCTGAACCACCTGATACGCAAGGGCGGAGCGCACCAAAAGAACCGAGAGCCCAAGGGCGGACAACGTGGCATGCACGAAGAGACCGCAACAGATCCCCAGGGCCGTCAGGAATCCTGCCGTCTGCCCACGGGTGAGGACACTGCGAAAGACGAGCATGGTGTCCGACCCCGGAGCCATGGTCAGGAGCGTGACCGCAACGAGAAATGTCCATACCGATGCATCAACCATGGCGGCCCTCACGGATAGCGTAGGATCATCCTGCATCCATTATAGACGGTAGACCGGAGTAGCCATAGCCCATACGTCGTGCCAGCTACTCCACAATGCCCTGGCCGTCGCCAGCGCGCATAGCGTCACCAATATAATCGGCTCTTCCGCATCTCCCGTGCTCACGTCATGAGCGGCATACCTGAGCGCGCTCCTATGTTAGTAGGAGCGTGAAGATTGCCCGTTCATAGGCAGTTCGCGTGATCATTTTGCGCCGATTCACGTTTCTCTCGGTACCCAGAGCATCCGCTTTTTTTGCCTGAGCACGGGAGATGCGGAAGATCCGATCTTTCGTGAGGCAGCGATCTCCCCAAAGTAAGATTCTCCCGTGAGGCCCCGCGTGGTGGTCTACCAGGATCTCGATGGCAAGCTCTACACCTTCTCGGCCACGAGCTGGAGCAAGAACTTCATCGGCGGGGCGCCCGTGGCCCTGCGCCTGCGGGGCGAGCTCGTGCGCGCGACGGCCCGGGTTGTCGATGAGCTGCCCCTGATCGGTCAGGTGATCCGGCACATGGTCAGCGCGCATGGCGAGTCGCTGGTTGCGGGTATGGGCCTGATCGGCCACGGCCCTGATGGGGCTGCCCGCCTCCAGCCCAGCTGCCCAAGGGCAGCCGGCTGGTCGAGTTCACCCTGACGTCCTGATCGCGCCACCCTGGAGCGGGAGCCGCCCATGCTCGATGCGCTGGCCCGAACCCATCCAACGGAAGACGCCGACCTCACCCACGTCCAGCGCGACCCGCTGGCCCTCGTGATCACCGCCTGACTCGATAGTAAGCACGGCAGGAGCGGCAGCGCTCGCACCCGGGATACATACACCACCACGCTGGCCGATTTCCGCGCGGCCCTGGGCAGGGTTGGGCTGGATCTCGACGCCGAAACAACGGCGGTGGCCCTGGTCGCGCAGGCATGGGCGAAGACGAGTAAGCGTAATCGCGCCGTCAAACCGACCACCGTCGCGCTGCGGCTCATGATCGTCTCCAGCTTCTATGCCTTCGCGCTGCGCCGGAAGCTCCTGCGCCTACCCGAGAACCCGATGGAATTGGTGGAGCGCCCGAAGGTCGAGCGCTACGTCGAGGCCCAGGCGCTCGATACGGCGACCGTGCGCGCAACCCTCGCCACACTGAAGGCCGAGGCCGTCGGCGATGGGCTGGCGGGCGGCCAGGCCGCCCGCGACCTGGCCCTGCTGCGCGTGGCGCTGACCACGGGCCGCCGGGTCGCCGAGCTGGCGGCCCTGCGCGGGCGCGACCTGGCAATCACCGATGAGCGCGTGACGATCACGGTGCAGCGGGCCAAGGGTGGCAAGGTGATGCGTGACACGCTGGCGCGTGACGTGGCCGCCGACCTCCTGCGCTGGCTGCGCCGCCACCACGGGGCCGAGCTGGGC
>JBAXES010000513.1:0-3721 GCA_037140315.1 Chloroflexales bacterium | reverse complement strand
AGCCAGCCGCCGAGCCGCACGTAGCCGGCGCGCCGCCCGCCGCTCCGGTCGGCGACCGTCACATAGAAGATCAGCTGGCCGCGCCCGTGGCGCCAGAAGTAGGGGCCGGTGCGCAGGTAGCGCGGCGCGAACTGCAGCAGCTGGTAGCCGCTGGCCGCCGCCCAGCCGGCCAGCATGTCCGCCGCGCGGCGGCGCGACCAGGCGCGGCTGGCCAGGGCGACGCCGATGACCAGGGCCGACAGCAGGATTATCAGGGCGTTCGTGCGCATCGCACCGCTCCTTAACTGATCGCACGCCGCAGAGATCAGCGCGCCGTATAGCCGCCATCGACCACGAGGGCCTGGCCGGTGATGAAGCTCGCCGCGTCGGAGCAGAGGTACAGCACGGCCCCGGCAATCTCCTCCGGCTGGCCCAGCCGCCCCATGGGGTGCAGCGCGGTGATCGCCGCGCGGATATCGGGGTCGCCGGTCACCCCGGCGCGATCGAGCATCGGGGTCTCGATGAATCCGGGGCACACGGCGTTGACCCGGATGCTCCGGGTGGCATACTCGAGCGCGGCGGTCTTCGTGAGGCCGATCACTCCGTGCTTGGCAGCCACGTAGGCGGCGGCCCCCGCGAAGCCCACCAGCCCGAGCACAGAGGCGACATTAATGATCACGCCCCCCCCGCCCGCGCGCATGGCCGCGAGCTCGGCGCGCATGCAGTAGAAGACGCCGCTCAGGTTGACACCGATCGTCCGCTCCCAGGTGTCGATGGGCAGGCGGGCGGTGGACTCCGACGATGCCGCGATGCCGGCGTTGTTGATCGCGCAGTCGATGCGGCCGAGCCGCGCCACGGCGGCCCGCACCAGGGCCTCGGCCGACTCGGGCTGGGCCACGTCGCAGCCAAGCGCGTACGCCTCGCCGCCCTCGGCGACGATCAGCTCGACCGTTGCGTCCGCCGCCGCACGGTCGAGGTCGCCGACCATCAGCCGCGACCCCGCCCGCGCGAAGGCCAGCGCCGTGGCGCGACCGATCCCGCCGCCCCCGCCGGTGATCACGACTGCCTTGTGATGGAACCCCTGCATACGTCGCCTCCTCTGCGCAATCTGTCATCCAAGGGAAGAGATCCTCAGAGCGACTAGCTCTGACCAACCATGCGAAGGCAATAGGCCGCGCACGGCAAGGTGGCGGAGCGCAGACCCCGCCACCTTGCCCAATCCCTACTTCAGGCTGGTCTTGAGGAAGGTGATCACCCGCTGGATGTTCGCTGCGCCCTCGAAGACCGGCGCGCTCCCCGTGTCGCCGTGGCCCACGCCCGCCAGCAGGTCGTACTCCACCGTTGCGCCGGCAGCCTGGAGCGCGTCGGCGAGCATCTTGGTGTTCGCGATCGCCACCGTGCAGTCCTGGTCGCCCTTCTGCACCAGGAACGGCGGGACGCCTGCAGCAGGCTGCCCCGCGATATAGGTGATCGGGTTCGCCTTCGCCACGAGATCCGGCGCGGCTGCGACCGACGCGCCCAGGTAGGCCGACTCGAACGAGCTGGCATCGCTGTGGGTCTGGGCGCTTGCGTCGCAGCCCTGTGCCTTCGCCTGGGCGTCCATCTGGCCGAAGTCAGTCGGCCCGAACCAGTCGACCACCGCCTGCACGGCGCTCGACACGCTGGCGTTCCCCAGGCTGGCCTCATCGAAGGCGGTGCTCGTGCCCGTCGTGCCAAGCATGGCGGCCAGGTTGCCGCCGGCCGACTGGCCAAACGCCGCCACCCGATTCGGGTCGAGCTGGTACTGGGTCGCGTTGGCGCGCAGGAACCGGATGGCGGCGCGGACGTCGAGCACGGCGGCGGGGAAGGCCGCCTCCCCAGACAGACGGTAGTCGACGCCGACCACGGCATAGCCGGCAGCGAGCAGGGCCTGGCCGATCGTCCCGGGGATGGCGCTCTTGTCCATAAACTTGAAGCCGCCGGCGTGCAGGTTGACCACCACCGGGAACGGGCCGTTGCCCTGCGGCAGGTAGATATCGAGCTTCTGCGTCGCGGAGGTTGATGCGTAGGCGACGTTCGCGAAGGCGGGCGTGGCGGCGAACGCCTGGCCACCGCCGAAGCCGCCGGGAGGGGCGCCTGCGGGCATACCGGCTGGCGGCGCGCCAGCCGGCGCTGCGCTCGTGGGTGCCACGGCGGCCGGGGCCACCGTGACAGCCGGCGCGCTGGTTGCAATCGCGGTGCGCGCAGCGACCGGGATCGGCGTGGGGTTCGCAGCGCCCTGCGGGGCGCCACAGGCGGCCATCAGCACCGCAGAGAGGGCAGCGGCGAGGATCCGGCGGGCGGGGAGATGGGATGTCATCGGGACATGCTCCTTGGGTGAAAGGCGGCACCCGATTCCGGTGGGTGCGCCAACGAATGTCCTTGTCTGATCGCCGGGCAGCCCTCACCCCCCAGCCCCCGCTCCCTGAGCGGGAGAGGGGGGGTATTCCTCGCTAGGAAGCGATATACTCCCCTCTCCCCTTGAGGGAGAGGGGTTGGGGGTGAGGGTCGGAGGGTGACGTTGCAACAGCCCTGGTTGATCAACCCTGCTGCTCCAGGATGTCTTCAGAATCGTGTGCTACCATAGGTGCCAGCAGTGCAGGCAAGGGGCAGGGGAGCACCTTCGCGGTCACTAGGGTCGGGGAGGCAACGCTATGGGCCGTCCGGCCCTAGCCGGCCGACAGGAGCCGCGCCGCTGGAGGCGCTGGATCTGGCCCTGAGCGGGCGCGACCCCTACCGTCAGATCGCCCGCCGCACCCCCACCTGGTCGCGCAGCCCGCCTGACCGCCCACATACTACGGCAGCGCCGCAAGCCGCGCCAGCAGATCCGGCAGCGGGAGCGCGTCCAGGCTCGGGAGCACCAGGTCGGCGTGGCCGAGATCCATCAGCCGGGTCACCGCGTTGGGCACCGCGACGCCGCACATCCCCGCCGCCTGCGCGGCCCGCACCCCGTTCGGCGAGTCCTCCAGCGCAACCGCCTGGGCGGGGGCCACGCCGAGTCGCGCGAGCGCGGCAAGGTACAGGTCGGGCTCCGGCTTCGTGCGGGCCACATCGTCGGCGGTGCAGATCGCCGCGAAGTGGCCGCGCAGCCCCAGCTGCTCCAGATACCCGACCACCCAGGCCCGCGGCGAGCTGGAGGCCAGGCCGACCTGCAGCCCCAGATCGTGCGCCGCGGTGAGGTACGCGACCACCCCCGGCAGCGGCGTCGGCTCCCCGAGCAGCGCGCGGAAGCGCGCCCGCACCGTCTGGAGGATCGTGGCCCGGTCAACCGGGTGCCCGAGCAGCGACTCCAGGTGGTCGTAGGGGTCGAACAGGTGGCCAGAGCCGACGTTGGTCGCCCATACCGCTGGCGGGAGGGCGCAGCCGTGGGCCGCGAAGACCTCCTGCCACGCCTGATAGTCGGGCGTCTCGGTATCGATGATCAGGCCGTCGAAGTCGAAGATCAGCGCGGTGATCACCAGCGAAGCCTCCCGATTATGCCTGCCGGATCTTCGTGTCGGTATTATAGCCGCGCTCCCCGCAGGGCTGGAGCTGCTCCAGCCAGATCTGCTCCAGCAGGGTCAGCTCGTCATCCAGGCTGAAGTGCGGGCCATCCGTGACCTTCACCACCTCCAGGATCGCGAAGCGGAAGGCGTCGGCCCCGTAGGTGTTCCAGTCGGCCTGCAGGGCCCGGTTGCGGTGGCTGCCGATGGTCAGCGTGAAGCGGTGGGCGTTCAGCGGGCCT
>JBAXES010000512.1:0-3724 GCA_037140315.1 Chloroflexales bacterium | reverse complement strand
TGGACAAGGTTTCAGCGTACGTTACCGTTCAGGCAATTGCACTGCATCAGGATGCCGCATTTCTGTTCCCTGTTCCCTGTTCCCTGTTCCCTTGTCTTGAAGGCTGAGTGTTGAATGCCCGTCATTCACCATTCAGCACTCAACCTTCAGCGTTCAGACGTGGAGCGACCGATGCTTATCTGCCAGGATCAGCGCAGCGGCTACGGCTGCGGCGCCGAGAACCCCGATGGTACCCCGAGCTGCCTGAAGTGTGGGATGTCGCTCGCCTTCGCCGTCCACCTGCGCGACCCCGGCTGCCAGATCGGGAACTACCGGGTCACGCGCATGATCGGCTACGGCTCATTTGGCGCGGTGTATGAGGCCGAGGACACCAGCGTCGTTGGGTCGGTCGGTCTGGTTGGGCTGAAGGAGACCTTCGAGGCGGTGATGATCAGCCGCTTTGAGCGCGAGTTTGTGGCCCTGTCGGGGCTCCGCCACCCGAACCTGCCCCGCTACTACGCCATGTTCGAGTCCGACGGCTGCGGCTACCTGGTGATGGAGTTCATCCCCGGCCAGAGCCTCGATGAGATCCTGAACCGCCAGAAGGCCCCGCTGCCCGAGCAGCTCCTCGTTGCCTACGGCGAGCAGCTCTGCGACCTGCTGACCTACCTGCACGGCCAGCACCCGCCGGTGCTCCACCGCGACATCAAGCCGGCCAATATCCGGGTCACGCCCGAGGGCACGGTGAAGCTGGTGGACTTCGGCCTGTTCAAGCAGGGCATCCAGCGTACCCGGCAGACCATCCACGGCCTCGGCACGCTGGAGTACATGCCCCTGGAGCAGTTCGACTGGTCGGGCGGCACGGATCAGCGCAGCGACATCTATAGCCTGGGGGCGACCTTCTACCACCTGCTGACCCGGCGCTACCCGATCAGCTCGCCCAAGCGCATGATGAAGACCAAGGACCCGCTGCACTCGCCGCAGCGGGTGAACTCGCGGGTCTCGCGCCACGTGTCGGACGCGGTGATGAAGGCGATGAGCCGGCTCCCCCAGGACCGCTACCCGAACGCCGAGGCCTTTAAGCGCGATCTGTTGGGCAAGACCCAGCGCTACATCCGCGGCGCGACGATCGGGCGGACGCTGTCGGCCCACCGCAGCTTTGTCTACAGCGTGGCCTGGGCGCCGGGCGGGCAGATCCTGGCCAGCGCCGGCGAGGATCGCCAGATCCACCTCTGGCGTCCGGCCGATGGTGCGCACCTGGCGGCCCTGGCCGGCCATAGCGCCAAGGTGCTCTGCCTAGGCTGGCACCCCGACGGCCAGCTGCTCGCCAGCGGCTCGGCCGACCGCAGCGTGTGCCTCTGGCGCGCATCCGACCACACCCTGCTGGCGACCCTCGGCGGCCACCGCGCCGCGGTGACATGCCTGGCCTGGAGCCCCGACGGCGAGACCCTGGCCACCGGCAGCGGCGACACCGTACACCTCTGGTCTGCCGACGGCGCGCCCCTGGGCGAGATCCGCGCCGGCGACCGCGTGAGGGTCTACGGCGTGGCGTGGCGGCCCGACGGGCAGATCCTCGCCGTGGGCTACGGGGATCACACCGTGCGGCTCTGGCACGTCGCCGAGGCGTTCACCGCCTTCACGCTGCCGGGGCACACCGGCTACGTCTACAGCGTGGCCTGGAGCCCCGATGGCCAGTCGCTGGCCAGCGCGAGCGCCGACGGCACGCTGCGCCTGTGGCGGCTGGCCAACGGGCGCCTGGTGGACGAGCTGCGGCGCTACAAGAACTGGGCCTCGAAGCTGGCCTGGAGTCCGGCGGAGGGCGATGCCCAGGGCGAGTCGGCCTGGCTCTGGCGGGTGAGCGACAGCAGCCTGTGCCTGATCATGAGCGGGCACCAGAACTATGTCTACAGCGTGGCCTGGAGCCCCGACGGCCAGGCCCTGGCCAGCGGCGGCGCCGACTCGACCGTGCGCCTGTGGCGCGACGATGGCACGCTGATCTGCACCCTCACCGGCCACGCCGACTGGGTGTATAGCGTGGCCTGGAGCCCCGACGGGCGCGCCCTGGCCAGCGCCAGCCTCGATGAGGCGGTGCAGCTCTGGTCGCTGGAGTAGGGAGCAGCGCCGCGCTGCTGCGCCCTCACGTCCGCTAGCGCAGGATCTCCCCGAGCGCCCCCACCAGCCGGTCAACATCGGCCGGGCTGTTATACGCCTGGATCGAGACGCGCACGAATTGGCGACCTCCCCACTCAACCAGCGGCACTTCAACCTGGAAGTCATCCCAGAGGCGCGCTTTCACCTCCTTAATGTCGCAGGGCGGCAGCGGCACCGCGGCCAGCTGCGACCACCACTCCGCGCCGTCGGGGCAGATCTGGGCCTGGCCGCCCAGGGCCGCCACCCGCTCGCGGGCCTGCCCCAGCAGGCGGCGGCAGGCCGCGCGCACCTGCGGCCAGCGGTGCTCAGCCTGAAAGGCGATCGCCGCCGGCACGCTCAGGTAGGCCGCCGGGTCGAAGGTGCCCGTCCAGCCAAAGTAGTCCACAAAGCGCGATGCGCCGGGGGCCTCGGCCTCATAGCCCCAGCTCACCACCAGCGGCCGCAGCAGGGGCTGGGCCTCTGGGCGCGCGTAGAGGAACCCGGCGCCCTTGGGCGCGCAGAGCCACTTGTGGCAGTTGCCGGTGTAGAAGTCCGCCCCGATCGCCGCCAGATCTAGGTCGATCTGCCCCGGCGCGTGGGCGCCGTCGATCAGGGTCAGGATGCCGGCCGCGCGCGCGCGCCGGCAGATCTCCGCCGCCGGGAAGATCAGCGCTGTCGGCGAGCTGATGTGGCTCACCACCAGCAGCTTCGTGCGCGGCGTGACCCCGGCCCACAGCTGCTCGACCACCTCGGCGGGGTCGCTCAGGGGCAGCGCGATCGGCTGGTTGATATAGCGCGCGCCGCGCTGGCCGCACATGAAGCGCCAGGTGCGGTCCACCGCGCCGTACTCGTGGTCGGTGGCCAGCACCTCGTCGCCGGGGCCGAGCTCCAGCGAGCGGGCGACGATATTCACGCCGTGGGTGGCGTTGGGCACAAAGGCCAGGTCGTCGGCGGGGGCGTTCAGGTAGGCCCCGAGGGCGGCGCGGGCCTCGGCCAGCAGCCCGCTCACCCGGCGGCCCAGAAACTCCACCGGCTGGTACTCCAGCTCGCGCTGCCACGCCTGGTAGGCCTCGAACACCGGCCGCGGGCAGGCCCCGAAGCTGCCGTGGTTCAGGAAGGCCATCCCCGGCCGCAGCAGGAACTGCCCGGCGACGCCCGGGGCCGGCAGGGCGATTGTCTCCTCGGGCATAGAAGGACACTCCTCGGTGGGGTGTAGGGGCGGCAGCGCCGCACCTACACGTTCTGTAGTATTGGGGTCTGGCGGCGAAGCCGCCAGACCCCAATACTACTTATGAATCACCTCAAGGACGGCGATCTTGGTGGCGTGGTTGAAGGGGGCCGGGTCGCTGATCGGCGCGACGACGCGGGTGTGCGCGTAGCCCGTGCAGTCCGCGGGCACATCGATGCGCTCGGCCAGGCGCACGTGGCCGTCCTGGCAGACCGACTCGAGGATCTGCATATACGCGGCCCCGCTGAGGAAGAGCGCGTTGTTGATCGCCACGATCCGGCCGCCGCTGGCCACCAGCGGGCGCAGCTTGTTGATCAGGCGGGCGTAGTTGGCGGCCAGGTCGACGACGCCGTTCTCGGTGGCCGCGAACATCGGCGGGTCGAGGAT
>JBAXES010000511.1:0-3730 GCA_037140315.1 Chloroflexales bacterium | reverse complement strand
ACCTCCCCGACGCCGCAGTCGTCGCCGTGAGCGCGCCGCGCACCCTGCGCGCGGGCGAGGAGTTCCCGGTCAGCGTCGCCGTGCGCTACCGCCCGGGCGCGGGCGGGCTCGCCGACGCCCAGCCCGCGCGCCTGCGCCTGTGGGACGGCGCCAAGCTCCTCGGCGACCAGCAGATCGCCCTCGGCCCCGGCGACAGCAGCTTCACCTTCCGCCACCGCGCCGGCCAGCCCGGCGTGATCCAGCTGCGCGCCGAGCTGGTGCCCCCGGCGGGCGACAGCGTCGCCGCCAACAACAGCGGCGGGGCCACCGCCCTCGTCACCCCGCCGCCGAACGTGCTCCTGGTGACCGGGCGCCCCGGCGACGGCGCCGCCCTGGCGGCGGCCCTGGGCCGCCAGGGCGTGCAGACCAGCCAGATCGAGGCGTCGGGCCTGCCCTCGCGGCTCTCCGACCTGGCCCCGTACGACGGCATGGTGCTGCTGGATGTGCCGGCGGCCGCGCTCTCCCTCGACCAGATGGCCGGCGTGCGCGAGTTCGTGCGCAGCGAGGGCCGCGGCCTCGTGGCGGTGGGCGGCCGCAACTCCTTCACCCTCGGTGCCTACAAGGGCACCCCCCTCGAGGACGTGCTGCCGGTGATGATGGAGCCGCCGCCGCGCCCGCAGCGCGGCAACATCGCCCTGCTGCTGATCATGGACCGGTCGGCCAGCATGACCGCCGCCATCGGCGTGAGCAAGTTCGATATGGCCAAGGAGGCCGCCCAGCTCGCCACCGACAGCCTCCAGGCCGACGACCGCATCGGCATCCTGGCCTTCGACACCGGCACCCTCTGGGTGGTGCCCTTCCAGACGGTCGGCAGCGGGCTGAGCGTGGCCCAGATCCAGGCGCAGATCGCCAGCCTGGCCAACGGCGGCGGCACCAACATCGAGCTCGCCCTCTCCGAGGGCCTGCCCGCCCTGGCCCAGCAGCCCGGCGAGGTGCGCCACGCCGTGCTGCTCACCGACGGGCGCTCGTTCAGCAACAACCTCACCGCCTACCAGCAGCTCGTCGAGACCGCCCGCGCCCAGAGGATCACCCTCTCCACCATCGCTATCGGCGAGGACTCCGACACCGCCCTGCTCGACCAGCTGGCCCAGTGGGGCGGCGGGCGCTACTACTACGCCGGCAGGCCCGAGGACATCCCCCGGCTCACCCTGCTGGAGAGCCAGATCGCCCGCGCCGACCCGGTGGTCGAGCAGCCCCTGCGGGTCCGCCTGGCTGAGGCCCACCCGATCATGCGCGACTTCGCCCCGGCCGACCTGCCCGAGCTCGGCGGCTACGTGGCCGTCACCGCCCGCGACAGCGCCGACGTGGTGCTCAAGTCGCCCGAGGGCGACCCGCTGCTCGCCGCGTGGCAGTACGGCCTCGGCCGCGCGGTGGCCTGGCTGCCCGGCGTCGGCGCGCCCTGGGCCAGCCAGTGGCCGGCATGGCCCGACTACGACCGCTTCTGGGCCCAGGTGGTGCGCTACACCCTGCCCGAGCCCGGCAGCTGCCTGCTCCAGGCGCGCCTCGACCAGCAGCCCGGCGGCGCCCGCCTCACGGTGGACGCCCTGTTGCCCGGCGGCGACCCGCTCAACCTGGCCACGGTGAACGCCCTGATCACCCTGCCCGACGGCACCCAGAGCAGCTTCGACGTGCGCCAGACCGCCCCCGGTCGCTACGCGCAGGATCTCAGCCTGCCCACCTCGGGGGCCTACGTGGTCTCGGTGGGGCTGCTCCAGCCCGACGGGCAGCGCCAGCAGCGCGACGTAGGCTACGTGCAGCCGGTGCCCGCCGAGTACCTGCCCCGCGCCGACGACGGGGCGGCGCGGGGCGACGCGCTGCTCAAGGCGATCGCCGCGGCCACCGGCGGCACCGCCCTCCAGGGCGCCTCCGCCGCCGCGCCCGCCCCGGCAGCCCCCGCCGCGCCCGACACCGACCTCTGGCCCTGGCTGATCGGCCTGGCCCTCTCCCTCTGGGTGATCGAGATCGCGGTGCGCCGAGGGGTGTTTGTGCGCCAATGAAGGGAACAGGGAACAGGAATACCGCATCCTGATGCAGTGCAATTGCCTGAACTGTAAAGTATCCTGAAACCTTGTCATACCGCGCGAAAGTAACGCTGTGATGCGTCCTGTGATTCTGAGCGAAGCGCGGTATTTCTGTTCCCTGTTCCCTGTTCCCTGTTCCCTGTTCCCTGTTCCCTTGCCTAAGCAGTAGTAGCCCCGAGGTGATATGGAAGACCTATCATGGATTGATCGCCAAGCGTACCCGTTTACGTCGCGCTACCTTGACCTGGATGTTGGGCGCATGCACTATGTCGACGAGGGAAGCGGGCAGCCGATCCTCATGGTGCATGGCAACCCAACATGGTCTTTTCTGTACCGGCACCTGATCACCCATCTTCAGCCAACGTACCGCTGCGTTGCGCCCGACCATATCGGATTCGGCTTGTCCGACAAGCCGCGTGGCTGGACCTACCATCCCGCAGATCACGCGCGGAACCTGGCGCAGCTGGTTGACCGGCTCGACCTGCGCGATCTGACGCTCGTGATGCAGGACTGGGGCGGGCCGATCGGGATCTCGTATGCGCTGCAGCATCTCACGAACGTCCGGCGGCTGATCATCCTGAACACATGGTGCTGGCCAGTCAACCGCGACCCGTACTACATCGCGTTCAGCTCCGTGATGGGCGGTGGCATCGGACGCTTCCTGATCCAGCGCTACAACTACTTTGCGGGCGGGATGATGCGTCAGTGGTTTGGCGATAGCGCGAAGCTCACGCCGCACATCCATCAGCACTACCTCCGCCCGCTCGCCCGGCCCGAGGATCGCACGGGCTGCATGGTGTTCCCGAAGGAGATCGTTGGGGCCACGCCATGGCTAGATAGCCTGTGGAGGCAACGGAGCGCGCTACAGCACCTGCCAACGCTGATCGCCTGGGGCATGAGAGATATCGCATTTCGGCGTCAGGAGCTGAAACAGTGGGAGGCGCTCTTCCCCAAGGCTGAGGTCATCCGGCTCACCTCGGCCGGACATTTTGTGCAAGAGGAGGCGCCGCAGCAGCTGAATGATGCCGTGGCGCGATTCCTGGCCAGCACCGCGACCTAAATGGCGCGCCGTTGAAATTGCCAGCTTCGCTGGCAATTTCAACGGCGCGCACGCGCTAGAACCCCTTGGTGTCCCGTAGGGGCGTAGCAGGGATGGTCGCGGAGCGACCATCCCTGCTACGCCCCTACATCTCACGCGCCGTGGCCACAATATCGGCCAGCACCCCCGCCGCCGTCACCGCCTGGCCGGCGCCGGGGCCGCGCACCACCAGCGGCCGCTCGGCGTAGCGCGCCGTGGTGAGGCTAAACAGGTTGTCCGGCCCGCGCAGGCTGGCCAGCGGGTGGTCGGCTGGCACCGCGCGCAGGCCCACGCTCACCCCCTCCGGCGTGACCGTCGCCACATAGCGCAGGGCCGCGCCCTGGGCCTGCGCCTCGGCCACCCGCGCCGCGAACGGCGCGTCCAGCTCCTCAAGGCGGGCCATAAACGCATCGCGGCTCACGCCCGCCAGCGCCGGCGGGAACCACGGCTCGGCCGGGATGTTCGCCAGCTCCCACTCCAGGCCGCAGGTGCGGGCCAGGATCAGCGCCTTGCGGGCCACATCGGCCCCGCTCAGGTCATCGCGCGGGTCGGGCTCGGTGTAGCCCAGGCGGTGGGCCGCGCGCACCGCCGC
>JBAXES010000510.1:0-3732 GCA_037140315.1 Chloroflexales bacterium | reverse complement strand
GGCCCCCAGCTTCGAGCGCCGCAAGATCGTCGTCCCCGCCCACGAGCAGCTCAGCGAGGCCGACATCGTCCGCGGCGCGGTCAAGGACTTCGTGAAGGAGCAGCCCTGGCTGCCCTGGGTGGCCATCGCCTTTCTGATCGGATATGTCCTCGGACGCCGGAGATAGGAATGTTGAATGTTGAATGCTGAATGTTGAACGCCAACATTCAACATTCAACAGTTGCCCTACAACAAGGAGGTTGAAACCCGTGACGACGATCACAGTCACCGTAAACGGCAAGCAGTACACCCGCGACGTCGAACCCCGCACCCTGCTGGTACACTTCCTGCGCGAGCAGCTGAACCTCACCGGCACCCACATCGGCTGCGACACCAGCCAGTGCGGCGCCTGCGTCGTCCACGTCAACGGGGTCAGCGTGAAGTCCTGCACCACCCTCGCCATCCAGGCCGACGGCGCGACGGTGACCACAATCGAGGGCCTGGCCGACGGGGCCACGCTCCACCCGCTCCAGGAGGGCTTCTGGGAGAAGCACGGCCTGCAGTGCGGCTACTGCACCCCGGGCATGATCATGGCCGCCGCCGACCTGCTGAAGAATAACCCCAACCCCAGCGACGATGAGATCCGCCACGGCCTTGAGGGCAACCTCTGCCGCTGCACCGGCTACGAGAATATCGTCAAGGCGGTGCGCTACGCCGCCGATAAGATGAGCGCCGCGAACGCCGACTAGGAGCGTGGCAGTCGTACGGGCGCAGCAGGCGTGCTGGCTGCGCCCCAACATAACGGAGTCAATGATGACGACTGAGATCAAAGAGCGAATCGTCGGGCGCTCGATCAAGCGCCGCGAGGACCCGAAGCTGATCGCCGGCAAGGGCAGCTACATCGATGATATCAAGCTCGCCGGCATGCTGCACGTCGCCCTGGTGCGCAGCCCCTACGCCCACGCGACGATCAAGAGCATCGATGCGAGCCAGGCCCTGGCCCTGCCCGGCGTGGTGGCGGTGTTCACCGGCGAAGATATGCTGGATATCAACCCGCTGCCGTGCGCGTGGGCGGCCGGCCGGGTGAAGAACAACCTCAACACGCCGCGGGCCCTGGCCGTCGGCACCGTGCGCTACGTGGGCGATGCGGTGGCGATGGTGCTCGCCGAGGACCGCTACCTCGCCCGCGACGCGGCCGACCTGGTTGATGTGGACTACGATCCGCTGCCCGCGATCGTCGATGCCAAGAAGGCCACCGCGCCCGGCGCGCCCCAGCTGCACGAGAACGCGCCGAATAACATTGTTATGGAGTGGGAGTGCGGCGACAAGGCCAGGGCCGACGCGGCCTTCGCCAGCGCCGAGGTGACGGTGTCCGAGCCGATCATCAACCAGCGCCTCATCCCCACCCCGATGGAGACCCGCGGCTCGATCACGCGCTACGATGAGGCCACCGGCGAGTTCACGGTCTGGATGACCTCGCAGGCCCCCCACGTGATGCGCCTGCTGCTCACCGCCTTCGTCTTCGGCATCCCCGAGACCAAGCTGCGCTGCATCTCGCCCAATGTCGGCGGCGGGTTCGGCCAGAAGATCTTCTGCTACAACGATATGGCCTTCACCATGTGGGCCGCCCGCAAGGTCGGTCGCCCGGTGAAGTTCGTCGAGGATCGCTCCGAGAACTACAAGGCGTCGACCCACGGCCGCGACCATATCACCGACGCTGAGATCGCCGGCACCCGCGACGGCACGATCACCGGCCTGCGCGTGAAGACCTACGCGAACCTGGGCGGCTACCTGAGCACGATCGCCCCCGGCATCCCGACCACGCTCTACGGGCGCATCCTCAGCGGCGTGTATAAGATCCCGGCGGCCTACTGCCACGTCACCGGCGTCTACACGAACACGGCGATGGTGGACGCCTACCGCGGCGCCGGTCGCCCCGAGGCCAGCTACCTGATCGAGCGCATGGTCGACCGCTTCGCCGCCGAGATCGGCATGGACCCGGCCGAGGTGCGGCGCAAGAACTTCATCCAGCCCGAGGACTTCCCCTTCGACAATGGCCTGGGCATGCTGCCCTACGATAGCGGGAACTACGAGCCGGCCCTGGACAAGGCCCTCGCGCTGGCCGGCTACGCCGACTTCCGCAAGGCCCAGGCCGAGGCCCGCCAGAGCGGCAAGTACCTCGGCCTGGGGATCAGCTCCTACGTCGAGGTCTGCGGCGTCGCGCCCAGCGCGTGGATCGGCCTGGCCGGTGAGGGCTGGGGCGCCGGCCTGTTCGAGAGCGCAAATGTGCGCGTCCACCTGACCGGCAAGGTCGCGGTGACCACCGGCTCGCTGCCGCACGGCCAGGGCCTAGAGACGACCTTCGCCCAGGTGGTCGCCGACGAGCTCGGCGTGCCCTACGACGACGTCGAGATCCAGTGGGGCGACACCCAGGGGACGCCCTTCGGCTACGGCACCTACGGCTCGCGCTCGCTGACCGTGGGCGGCACCGCGATCAAGAAGAGCCTGGACAAGATCAAGGAGAAGGCCAAGAAGCTGGCCGCGCACATGCTGGAGGCCAACGAGGCCGACATCGTGTTCGAGGACGGCAAGGCGTATGTCAAGGGCTCGCCCGACCAGTCGAAGACCCTGGGCGAGATCGCCCTCCAGGCCAGCGTGGCCTACAGCCTGCCGGCCGGGATGGAGCCCTTCCTCGACGAGACCAGCTACTACGACCCGCCGAACTGCACCTTCCCCTTCGGCACGCACATCTCGATCGTCGAGGTGGACGCCGACACCGGCAAGATCGACGTGAAGCGCTACATCGCGGTGGACGACTGCGGCAACCAGATCAACCCGCTGATCGTCGAGGGCCAGATCCACGGCGGGATCGTGCAGGGCCTGGCCCAGGCGCTCTACGAGCGCGCGGTCTACGACGAGGACGGCCAGCTGCTCAGCGGGACCCTGATGGACTACGCCATCCCGACCGCCGAGATGGCCCCGCACATCGAGACGGCGCACACCGTCACGCCGAGCCCGGTGAACCCCCTGGGCGTGAAGGGCGCCGGCGAGGCCGGCACGATCGCCTCGGCGCAGTGCGTGATGAACGCGGTGATCGACGCCCTCGCACCCTTTGGCGTCAAGCACATGCAGATGCCGGCGAGCCCCGAGCGGGTCTGGAAGGCCATTCACTCGAAAGGATGAAGGACGAGGGATGAAAGATGAAGTCTGTGGACAGTGCTGTCCGGCTCATCCTTCATCCTTCATCGCTCATCCTTACAAGGAGCATATATGATCCCGAGCGCATTTGCGTACTTCGCCCCGACCAGCGTGGTCGAGGCGATCGGCCTGCTGGAGCAGTATGGCGACGAGGCGAAGGTTCTGGCCGGCGGCCACTCGCTGCTCCCGGCGATGAAGCTGCGCCTAGCCGCACCCGGCGTGCTGATTGATATCAACAAGATCGCCGAACTGCGCGGCGTGGTGATCAACGGCCAGATCAACATCGGCGCGCTGACCACCTGGCACACGATTGAACACCACGTCGGCATGAAGGGCGTCTGCGGCGTGCTGCCCGAGGCGGTCGCTCAGATCGGCGACATCCAGGTGCGCAACCGTGGCACCCTCGGCGGTGCCCTGGCCCACGCCGACCCATCCGCCGATGCGACGGCGGTCGTCCTGGCCCTCGATGCGCAGATCCGCACCCACGGGCCGAATGGCGAGCGTACCATCGCCGCCAGCGATTTCTTCACCGATATGCTCAGCACGGCCCTGGAG
>JBAXES010000509.1:0-3737 GCA_037140315.1 Chloroflexales bacterium | reverse complement strand
AGCCGGTACCTGCTGATGCGTGTCCAGATAGGCTTTGATGGTGCGGAGATGTTTGTGGACTTTCTCCCTCTCGTTCCCCCTGCGCCGTCCCCCGTCCTTTACGGTTGGGATACCGCCGTAGCGGGGCGCATGGGGCTTCCCCAGTTGGCGACAGAGAAGATGCGGGTAGGGGAGGTTGGAGCCTGTACCCCGGTGGGTGTGACGGATGTCGCTGCACGGAGCCCTGGCCGTACAGTCCAGCCCACGTACCATTTTGGTCACGGTATGTCAGCCGCTTTTACCGCGTAGAGTTAACGGGGTGTTCAATGGCTCTTTGCTCACGCTCAACCGTCCTACCCTTCCCTAGCCCGCAACCGCCGTGCGGCTGGCCGTTGCCGGAACATTGTCCCCAGGGCTTCAGACCGTCGCTTACGCTTCTGCCTGCCTGGGTAGGGACACTTGGACATCACAAGGCTCACACGTATGTCGGTTTGCACCGTCACCGGTGATACTTCTCTGCGGCCCTTGTCGGGATCTGGTGCCTATGCTGGCACCGCTCCCGCTGGTCGCAAAAGGCTAAAGCTCTTGGGCTTCAAGGGGATGCCGCCCCATCCCACACACCATAGCTGTCCATTGACAGAAAGGTTCCGATACAAGGAGGTGTTGCTTGGCGCGTCCTTCCAGCGGCTCACCTGACCTGCTAGAATGCCCTCGTCGTTGCATGCGACACCACAGAGGCGGCGTAGCTTTAAGCGCACCAACCTGCCCGTATCGTTCTCGCGCTCGCCCTCCTGTGCGACTCTTCTCTGCATTTTTACATGGCTGCATTATACCAGATAATTCGTTCTGCTTCAAGGCGTTTACCGTATTAGGAAGCCATACCGGAGGGCTAAAGCCGCTAAAGCGGGTGAAGCCCTTCTATCCCAGCGCTACAGCTGCTGGGCTTTACGGGCTATTTCTGTAAGCGTACTCTATCCCCGCGCTGGGGGCAAATCGTATATCTGAGAGGATTATCTGAGCAATGCGAGCGCTACATAACCCCGGCCGTCTGATTCCGCTGATCGTCCTGGGGCTGATGGGGTCGGTCTTCCTGTGCATCGGGGTGGTTCTCGGGACTGTCGCCGCGCGCTCGGCCAGCGCGGAGGCGGATCGGGCCGAGCGCCTGGCCCCGGCGAGCGCTGCGGCGCTGGAGGATAGCCCGCTGGGCAAAGAGATTCTGGTGGAGGGCGCGCTGAGCGCGCGCAATAAGCCGCGCTTCCGCGATTTTGTGGCCTACACGCGCGAGGAGTATCGGGGCAGCGATAAAGATGGCCACGCGAAGTGGAGCGAGGACGAGCGGGTCACCCCGCCGCTGCTGGTGGACCTAGCTGCGGGCGCGGTGCAGATCGGCAACGACGACTACCGCATCTCCGGCCCGCACGCCACCTGGCAGGAGGGCAGCACGCTGGTGTGGAATGGGCTGCTCGGCGAGGGGACGAAGCGCTACCGGGGCCTGGTGGCCGGGCGCCCGGCGATGGCGATCGGGATAGTGCGGCGGGGCGCCGAGGGCGCCGAGCTGCAGGCCGAGCTCGTCTTCGGCGGCACGCGCGCCGCGTATATCGCGGCGCAGCGCGATACCGCCCGCTTTATGCCGATCATCGGCGCGATCTTGGGCGGCGTTGGCGTGCTGCTGCTGGGCATCGGGGTCCGGGTCGGACTGCGCCGCTGATCCGGCCCCGTCTCGTGCTACAATAGATGCACACCGAATGTACCTGCTGGGCACAAAGAAATATATGTTTTAGGGCAGCAGCCCTGCTCTTGAAGGAGCCGTGCATGGATCGCACCCACCTCATCGAAGAGCTGCGGCGGATCGTCGGCCCGCGCGGCGTCGTCGATGACCCCCACGCCCTGATGACCTACGACGCCGACGGCTGCGTGATGGACACGGGCGACCCGCAGGCGGTGGTGCTGCCCACCAGCACCGCCCAGGTGAGCGGCGTGGTGCAGCTGGCCGCCCGCTACGGGCTGCCGGTGGTGCCGCGCGGCGCAGGCACCGGCCTGACCGGCGGGGCCACGGCGATGTTCGGCGGGATCGTGGTCAGCACCGCCCGCATGGATAAGATCCTGGAGGTGGACACGCGCAACGGGCGGGTGCTCTGCCAGCCCGGCGTGATCAACTTCGAGCTCTCGCAGCACCTCAAGCCCTACGGCTACCAGTTCGCCCCCGACCCGTCCTCCCAGAAGGCCTGCACGGTGGGCGGCAACATCGCCAACAACAGCGGCGGCCCGCACTGCCTGAAGTACGGCATCACCGCCAGCCACGTGCTTGGCGTGGAGCTAGTGCTGGCCGACGGATCGGTGATCTGGAGCGGCGACGGCAGCCCGGCCGCGCCCGGCTACGACCTCACCGGGGTGATCACCGGCAGTGAGGGCACGATCGGCCTGATCACCGCCGCCTGGCTGAAGATCACCCGCCTGCCCGAGGCCGTGCGGGTGGTGCTGGCGCTCTTCCCCGATATCGCCGGGGCCTCCAACGCCGTCTCCCAGGTGATCGCGGGCGGCCTGCTGCCGGCCGCCCTGGAGATCATGGACCGCCTGGCGATCAAGGCCGTGAATGATATGTATAAGCTCGGCCTGCCCGACTCGTCCGGTGCCGCCCTGCTGATCGAGGTGGATGGCGTGGAGGACGGGCTCGACGATCTGCTCAATGACGTGACAGCGGTCTGCTGGCGCAACGGCGCGATCGACGTGCGCCCGGCCCGCACCCTCGCCGAGCAGAATCAGGTCTGGGCCGCGCGCAAGAACGCATTCGGGGCCATGGGCCGCCTGTCGCCCACCTACTACCTGGTCGACACGGTCGTCCCGCGCACGCGCCTGCCCTACACTATGGAGCAGGTCGGGCGGATCTCGCGTGAGTACGACCTGCCGATCGCCAATGTCTTCCACGCCGGCGACGGCAACCTGCACCCGATCATCCTCTTCGACCGCCGCGATAAGGGCCAGAACCAGCGCGCCCTGGAGGCGGCCACCAGCGTGATGCACGTCAGCATCGAGCAGGGCGGGGTGATCAGCGGTGAGCACGGCATTGGCGTTGAGAAGCAGGACTACATGACCCTGCTGTTCACCACCGATGATCTGGCGGCCATGGCCGGGCTGCACCAGAGCTTTGACCCGAGCGACCTCTTTAACCCCGGCAAGGTCTTCCCCAAGGGCCGTGGCTGCGGCGAGCTGGCGGCGCTGCGCCGCGCGGGCGTCGCCTGGGCGGAATTAAAGTAGGGGGCGCAGCAGCGACATCGTGTGGTGCGCTCTGCGCGCCACACGATGTCGCTGCTGCGCCCCTCCGAGATACGTCCGGGATACGGGATATGTTATGAACCCTCTTGCCTCTCAGATCATCTCCATCGTCGGCGCAGCATATCTTATCGACGAACCCGCCGGCTACCCCGCCTACAGCGTTCAGGGCCGCGCCCCGGCCCTGGTGGTCGCCCCGGGCAGCTCCGAGGAGCTGGCCCACGTGGTTGGGGTCGCCCACGCCGCCGGCGTGGCGGTGATCCCGCGCGGCGGCGGCACGATGCAGGCATGGGGCCGCCCGCCCGCTACCGACTTCATCATCGTGCAGACCACCCGCCTCAGCGGCGTGCGCATCTATGAGCCCGACGACCTGACGATCTCGGTTGAGGCTGGCATGAGCTTGCAGGCCCTCGATGCCCTGCTCGCTGCCAATGGCCAGATGCTGCCCCTCGACGCGCCCCTGCCCGCCCGCTCGACCATTGGCGGGC
>JBAXES010000508.1:0-3744 GCA_037140315.1 Chloroflexales bacterium | reverse complement strand
CCAGGCGGCGCTCCAGAAAGCCCAGCACCAGGTCATAGTCCGAGGGGTCGCCGCCGACGCCGGACTCATCGGCGATGACCCAGGTTGCGATCTAGCCGGCGGGGTTGGGCGGGTGGCCGGCGGCCCCGTCGACGAGCAGTCGCGCGATCACGGCGGCAGTGTGACAGGTGTCGCTCTCCCAGAAGCGCGGGCCGGCGGGCTGGTCTGAGGCGATCAGCACCAGCGCGTCGACGGCCTCGCCCTGGTCGGCCAGGTGGGCCAGGGCCTTGGCGATGATCGGCAGGCGCAGCAGCGGGCGCAGCTCGTCGTAGCGGGCGAGTACCTCCCCGGCCCAGCCGCGCTCGCCGCGGCGGTCCTTGGGCAGGTCGGCGCAGATCAGGTCGGCCCCGCCGATGTTGCAGATCAGGAGGGTCATCAGGTTGCCCCCCGCAGCACATCGGCCGCTGTATCGGCGATCCGGTCAAACGGCGAGACTGTGCCCCCCAGACCGATCATCTCCATCACCTTCGCCATATCGGCCAGGATATCAGCTGCGCCACCCTTGTAGGCAGCGTCCAGCTCCTCGCGGGAGACCCCGGCGAAGCCGTGGGCGATGATGCTCTGGTTGCGCAGCTCCGCGAGGTCATTCATCTTGTTGATCTGCTTACGCGCCTGGCCGAAGCGACTCTTGTCATCCTTCCCCAGGTAGGGCTTGCCGTCGGCGCGCATCCCGCCGGCTACGAGAAAGTCGAGCATCGCGCTCATCACCGGACGATTCGGCCCCTTGTCATAGATCAGCGGCTTGTCGTCGATCTGCTGGCCGTCGAGGTGTGCCTTGAGGGCAGGGCTCTCCGCGATCAGCTGAAGGTAGCGCGGCAGGTTTGTGTTGCGGGCGGGCTTGCCCATGTCAGTCGGCAGCCCCAGCCGCGCCTCGACAATATGGCGCAGGGCGGCCTCCTGGAAGCGGAAGACCCGCCCGAGGAAGTCGGCGTAGCGGCCGTTGTTGAAGGTGATCCGTGCGCTCGCATAGACCTCGCGCAGCAGCCCGCCCGTATCGGTCCGCGCATCGAGGGTCGCTAGGTCGGGCAGCAGCGCGGCCAGGAACGTGCGCAGCTCCCCGCTCGCCTGTCGCACTCCCTCGGCGAGGGCCATGCGGGCGCGGGCGAAGTCGAACGACTCACGGTAGCAGGCATAGCGCAGCAGCGCGAGGAGGGCCGCGTCGGGGGCTTTCAGGGCGCTGACGCTCTGCAGCGCCGTGGCGAAATCGCGTCGCCCCAGGGCTTCGAGCGCAGTGGCGCGGTGAAAGGTGGCCTGGATCTGGTCGCCCACGCGCAGATCATAGGGCGTGCCGCCCTCGGGCTGGTAGATGAACCGGCAGCGCTCTCCGTAGGCGCTGAGCGCCTGGATCTGGAGGGCGACGTTGCAGGCCGGGATGCCTCCAGCCATCAGGACATAGCAGGCGGCACCGGATACATAGCTGCGCGTCACAAGATCGCTATAGGCGTCGAACGCCTCATCATAGAGGCTCGGGTTGATCATCTGGCCGTTGCCGCGCTCAACCCGAATTAGATCAATCGTGCCGATACGCGAGTCGAATCGCTCGCGCAGCAGCCGGGCGGCGATCTGAGCGTACCAGAGCGTGTCCTTGTCGCGCAGGCTCACCCCATAGCGGTCAGGGGCCGTTGTCTGCGGTGTCGCGGGCTGGTCAGTGTAGAAGAGCGCCATCCGATCAACCTGCCCGGTCTCCTGGAGCAGGTGATTCAAACAGGGCTCAACGATCGGCAGGGCGAAGGCGTGGTCGGCGAATGTCTGCCAGAGTCGCTCGCCGTCAGGGCGGGGCAGCTTGGGGCGCTCCCCGTCGGCCTTCAGGTCGCTGTTGCCGATGTTGCAGAGGACGAGGGTGGTCATCGTGTCTTCTCCTCCCCGATCTCAACCAGGAGCCAGCCGAGGGGCCGGTGCGGCTGCGCGCCGCGCATAGCCAGCTTGCGCGTGTCGGGGAAGCTACCGCCGGGACTAAAGCGCTCCGACTTGTGCTTCTTCAGCTTGAAGCGCCGCACTGTGTCCGCGAAGCGCTCCTCGTCGGCGCGCAGACGGCTGTCGAGGGTCTTGCTGCGCCAGCCGGCGCCCCAGCCCACCGGCAGCAGGAAGGCCCGCGGGCCGAGGCCGGCCAGCTGGTCGGCGAGGCGCTGGTAGAAGCGCGCCACTTCGGCGGCCTCAGGGAAGCTGGCGAAGTAGGCGACCTCGCCATCGATGAGGTCGCGGGCGCGGTCACGGCAGGCCCGCGCCAGCTCCTCGGGATCTAGATGGCGCTGCCAGTTGCCGAAGGCGATCACCTTCTTGGCCTCCTCGCTCTCGAAGGGGTAGCGCTCTACCTGAAGCGTGGCATGGAGGGTTGCGCCTTCGGGGATGGCCTCGACGGCCAGCCGGGCGTTGCGCTGCGAGGAGCTTTTGAAGATCGCCACCTCCAGCAGGTCGGGCGACGCGGCCGCCGGGGCGCTGTCGCCCACGTGCAGGGCGCGCAGCACATCGCGCAGGGTGTCGTTCATCTTCTGGCGCGCCGGCCCTAGCTGGCCGTTGAAGATCTCCCGCTCAATGGTGTTGTCGGCGGCCTTTGCGCTCCGCCCAATGTCTTGGAGCACAGCGGGTGGCAGAGCGCCGGCACGATCCCAGGCCAGGGCGCTGCGCAGGGCACCCTTGAGCGAGGAGCCGGGGAGATAGGGCCGGTCGGCCACATCCTTGATCAGCTCGTACAGCTCGGCGCTGGCGATGGCGACGCGCCCGGGCATGGCGTAGCGCACCAGCGGGCGGCCATCCAGCAGCGCCCGCCCGCGCAGGTCGGCGAGGGTGAGCCAGCCGGTCTTCAGCAGATCGGCGACGCCGCTGTTCTGCACGATGGCGTCGGGCAGGGCGTCAGACGATGCGATGGGCGCGGTGGCGAGCTGCGCCCGTCGCGTCTTCAGCTCGGCCAGGGCCGCCTTGATCTGGGCGGCCTCGCGCATGAGCCGCTCCTCTTGCTGCTGAGCCTTCAGCCGATCCTTCGGTCGCGCCTCGTCAAATGCGGAGATCTCGCGGATATTCCGCTCGCGCCGCTGGCGGAGCCGCGCGTCCTCCGTGTCGAGTGCGGCCTCGGCCTGGCGTCGCTGCTCCTCCGGCGGTAGCTGGTCGGCCTCCCAGCGCTGCGCGACCAGCTCGATCGCCACGTCGGAGTCGATCACATAGACCGTGTCGCCGTCGGCGTAGTAGTCCACATCCGGCGCGAGCCGGGTGCCCGTGCCGATGTGCAGCGGCGATAACGTTGTTATCGTCAGAGGGAAGACCCGGTTCACTGTCTTCATCGTGTGCCCTCCTGATCGGGGATGGCCAGGGCCAGGGCCAGGCCGCTGCGGTAGACCGGGTGGTTCGTGCCATTACCGCTGCCGAGCTGGGGGTGCGGCTTCTCGGCGGCATACTTCGGGCGCACGTCCAGCACCATACCGCGCAGCGGGCCAGTGATCGCCGCGCCGTCGAGGACGGCACCCTCGGCGACCATGCGCACGCGCTGGCGGCGCTGGGCCGGCTTGCCGGTGCTGTAGAGCCAGCCGCCGACGTTCACGAGTTGGTAGGAGGCCCGCTCGCTGCGCAGGGCCTCCAGCTCGTCGGCGCGGGGCAGGTAGCGCGAGAGCAGCACCTGGCGCCCGCCAGCCTCACCAAGGTCGAACGCCAGGTCCGGCCCGCGCCGCCAGATGAAGGCACCTGCCCCGCTGCTGCGCCGCCCGCCCAGCCCGC
>JBAXES010000507.1:0-3751 GCA_037140315.1 Chloroflexales bacterium | reverse complement strand
TCGACGATCGCCCTGCCCGACGACTGGGCCAACTACGGCGAGATGAAGAAGGCCTTCCTCGCCAAGTACCCCTTCCTCAAGCACAACGACCTGAACCCTGATGGCAGCTCGGCCCAGGAGGTCGAGGCGATCAAGGCCAACGCCGGCAACACCGGCCCGCAGAACCCCGACGTGATCGATGTCGGCTTCACATGGGGCGACCAGGCCAAGGGCGAGAAGCTGCTCCAGCCCTACAAGGTGGCCACCTGGGACAGCATCCCGGCCGCGCTGAAGGACGCCGATGGCTACTGGGTCGCCGACTACTACGGCGTGATGGCCTTTGAGGTCAACACCGATGTGGTGAAGAATGTGCCCCAGGACTGGGCCGACCTGCTGAAGCCCGAGTACAAGGGCCAGATCGCCCTGGCCGGCGACCCGACCGGCTCCGGCCAGGCGATCAACGCGGTCTGGGCGGCGGCCCTGGGCAACGGCGGCTCGCTGGACGACCCCACCGCCGGCCTGGAGTTCTTCAAGAAGCTCAATGACATGGGCAACCTGCTCCCGGTGATCGCCAAGCCAGCCACGATCGCCAAGGGCGAGACGCCGATCGCCCTGCGCTGGGACTACAACGCCCTGGCCAACCGCGACAGCACGGCCGGCAACCCGGTGATCGCCGTGGTGGTGCCGAAGAGCGGCACGATCGCCGGCGTGTACGTGCAGGCGATCAGCGCCTACGCTCCGCGCCCGCACGCCGCGCGGCTGTGGATGGAGTTCCTCTACTCCGACGAGGGCCAGCTGATCTGGCTGAAGGGCTACGCCAGCCCGGCGCGCCTCGACGACCTGAAGGAGCGCAAGGCCATCCCGGCCGAGCTGCTGGCCAAGCTGCCGACCACCAGCGCCCCGGTGGCCATCCCCACCGGCCCGCAGATCGCCGCCGCCACCGATAAGATCAAGGCCGGCTGGCCGACCATCGTCGGCGCGACAGTGAAGTAGGACTTCGTCCGAGTTCACGTGGAGGAGCGAAGAGGTTTTCTGTGGAGAGGGATACGCCCTCTCCACACCTCTCCCAACACGGGAAAGATGGAGCTATGGCGCAAGCCCTCTCGACCGACACCCTGCGCGCGCCAGGCCCGCCCGGCGCATCGCGCCGGCTGAGCCTGGCCTGGCTGGGCGTGCTGCCCTTCTTCGCCTTTATCGGGGCCTTCCTGCTCTGGCCAGCGGTCTCGATCGTGGTGAACAGCTTCCTGGATGCCAGGAACCACCCGACCCTCCAGAACATTGGCGACCTGGGCCAGCCCTTCATTGTGGCCTCGTATCTGTACACCGTGCAGCTGAGCGCGGTGACGGCGCTGCTCGGCGGCCTGATGGGCTTCCTGCTGGCCTACGCGGTGACGGTGGGCGGCCTGCCGCGCTGGGTGCGCGCCTCGCTGCTCAGCTTCTCTGGGGTGGCCTCGAACTTTGCCGGCATCCCCCTGGCCTTCGCCTTCATCGCCACCCTCGGCCAGCTCGGCCTGGTGACGCGCTGGCTCAAGACGATCGGCATCAGCCTCTACCCGAGCTTCAGCCTCTACAGCTTCTGGGGCCTGGCCGTCACCTACGTCTACTTCCAGATCCCGCTCATGGTACTGATCATGGCCCCGGCCCTCGACGCCATGCGCCGCGAGTGGCGCGAGGCCGCCGCGAGCCTGGGCGCCACCGGCTGGCAGTACTGGCGCCATGTCGGACTGCCCATCCTGCTGCCCTCCATCCTCGGCACCACTGTGCTGCTCTTCGGCAACGCCTTCGGCGCCCACGCCACCGCCTTCGCCCTCACCGGCGGCGGCAGTCAGACCACGGTGGTCACCATCCTGATCGGCACGCAGCTCAGCAGCGATGCGTTCTCGAACCCCGGCCTCGGCAACGCCCTGGCCCTCGGCATGATCGTGATCATGGCGATCACCATCGGCATCTACTCGTGGCTCCAGCGGCTCGCCGAGCGGTGGAAGTAGCGCAAATGGTGAATGCTGAATCTTGAATGCTGAATGGCTGCGGCATTCAGCATTCAAAATTCAGCATTCAAGATTACTTATGAAACGAGCGTCATTTTGGCCATGGGTCTGGTTTATGCTCGGCGCAGCCTACTTCATCCTGCCGCTGGCGGCGACGCTCCAGTTCTCGCTGCTGGCGAAGAAGGGCGAGATCGGCCTCACCGCCTACGCCAATGTCTTCAATGACGGCAAGTTCCTGAGCAGCTTCGCCTTCTCGCTCCAGACGGCCCTGGCCACGATCATGATCAGCGCGCTGCTGATCGTGCCGACGGCCTACTGGGTGCAGCTGCGGCTGCCCCAGGCCCGCGCGCTGATCGAGCTGCTGACCCTGCTGCCCTTTGTGGTGCCGGCGGTGGTGCTGGTGTTCAGCCTGGCCCGCGCATACAACCGCACGCCGCTCACCGACAGCCGCGAGGGCCTGCGCGTGCTGCTGATCGGGGCCTATGTGGTGCTCTCATTCCCGTATATGTACCGCTCGGTGGACACCGGGCTGCGCGCGATCAATGTGCGCGCGCTCACCGAGGCGGCCCAGAGCCTCGGCGCGGGCTGGCCCACCATCCTGCTGCGGGTGATCTTCCCGAATGTGTTCGTCTCGGTGCTCAGCGGCTCCTTCATCACCTTCGCGATCGTGATGGGCGAGTTCACTATCGCCTCGCTGCTGGCCCAGCCCGCCTTCGGCCCCTACATCAACCTGCTGAGCAGCAGCAAGGTCTACGAGCCCTCGGCCCTGGCGGTGGTGAGCTTCGCCCTGACCTGGGCCTCGATCGGCGTGATCCAGTTCGTTAGCCACAACACATCTGGCCAGGGCCAGGTCGCCGGGCCGCGGTGAGAGATTCACATATGAGCTTCCTTGAGATCAATGGCGTCCAGAAATATTTCGGCCAGTCGGTCGCCGTTGAGCGTTTCGACCTGAAGGTTGAGCGCGGCGAGTTTGTCTCCTTCCTCGGGCCGAGCGGCTGCGGCAAGACGACGACGCTGCGCATGGTCGCCGGCTTCGAGCCGCCCAGCGCCGGCCAGATCGTGATCGACGGCACCGACATCACACACGCGCCGCCGAACCGGCGCAACATCGGCATGGTCTTCCAGTCCTACGCGCTCTTCCCGAACATGACGGTGGCCGACAACATCGGCTTCGGGATGCGGGTGGCCGGCAAGCCGCGCGAGGAGATCCGCGCGCGGGTCGATGAGATGCTCCAGATCATCCACATGCCCGAGTTCGCAAGGCGCTACCCCGCCCAGCTCTCGGGCGGCCAGCAGCAGCGCGTGGCCCTGGCCCGCGCCCTGGCGGTCAAGCCCCAGGTGCTGCTGCTCGACGAGCCGCTCTCGGCCCTCGACGCGAAGATCCGCGTCTCGCTGCGCCAGGAGATCCGCGCCATCCAGCGCCAGCTCAACATCACGACGATCTATGTGACCCACGACCAGGAGGAGGCGATGTCGCTCTCCGACCGGATCGTGGTGATGAACCGCGGGCGGATCGAGCAGATCGGCGGCCCGTTCGAGGTCTATAACTTCCCGAAGACCGGCTTCGTGGCCGCCTTCGTCGGCACGCTGAACGTGCTGCCAGCCCAGGTGGTTGACCCGCGGGCCGGGCGGGTGCGCGTGGACGGCCAGGAGATCACGCTGGCGCAGCCGCTGGCCGGCGGCGCGGCCGGGCAGCAGCTCTCGGTCGCCGTGCGCCCCGAGATCATCTCGCTCAACGGCGCCCACGGCACCGGGGCCAACCAGCTGCGCGGCAGCGTCGAGGA
>JBAXES010000506.1:0-3761 GCA_037140315.1 Chloroflexales bacterium | reverse complement strand
CTCCAGGCGCATGATCTGGCCGCTGCTGCCGGCCCCGGTCTACTTCAGCGCCGTCAGCAGCGGCCAGATCATGCGCCTGGAGCGCGACGGGCGCAGCACATCCCAGATCACCTTCGAGGCCCGACACATCCTCGACTTCGACGTGGCCGCCGACGCGGGGACGATCATGTATGTTGCGGGCGAGGGCGCCGCCGCCACCCTGGTGGCCCTCGACGGCGGCGGGCGGCGCGAGCTGCTCTCCGGCAGCGTGAGCACGCCCAGGGCCAGCCCCGACGGGCAGACCGCCGTCTTCCGCATCGATGCCGCCGCGCCGGCGCAGGCCTCCGACCAGAAACCGCTGCGCGCCGGGGTCTGGTCGATCCCGGCCGCCGGCGGCCAGCCGAGCCTCGTGATCGCCGACGAGAGCCTGGACGGCCAGACGCCGCCCGACGGCACGGCCTGGAGCTACACGCCGATCGGCTACGACCAGGGCGGCCAGCGGCTGCTGCTCTCGGCCTACAACCTGGCCGGGCCTGCCATCCCCGGCGGCGATCTGGTGATCCTGAGCCGCAGCGGCGGCGCCCCCACGCGCGCGCGCACCTGCTGCGAGGGCGCGGCCTGGAGCGCGGACGGCTCGGCGATCACGATCACCGGCGGCGGCCCCGGCCCCGACATACGCTACGGGCTCTACCAGATCGACGCGGCCACCGGCAAGGAGCTGGCCGTCATCGCGCAGACCGAGGGCATGGTCCCCCTCGTCACCGGCGCCCGCCAGCTCCGCGACGGCAAGGTCTACGCCTTCTACCAGAGGGTGCCTACCGACACGTTCAGCTGGGACACCCCCTTCACCCCGCAGATGGTGCGGGTCGCCGCCGGCGGGAAGGCCGCCCCGCTGCGCGAGGACAGCTACCCGGTGGGCGCGGCGCTCTGGCGCGACGACGCCAGCGGCGCGCTGATCGTCAGGGCGGGCGGCGACGACGCGACCGAGACGATGATCTGGCTCGACTCGCGCGGGTCGCCGGCGGTGGACACCGGGGCGGCAGGATCCTCCCCGCGCTGGGCCGACAGCGCGCGCCCGCTCTACGCGGGCGACTGCGCCCTGCTGCCGCAGATCGCCTGGCAGCCGCCGCAGGCGCGGGCCTTCTCGGCGGGCGTGGCCGACCTCCAGGCCCGCCTGAGCGCCAGCAGCCACGCGGCGGGCGCGCCCGACGGATTCTTCGGCGACCAGACCCGCGCGGCCCTGCGCCAGTTCCAGACCGACCGAGGGCTCCCGCCGAGCGGCGCGCTCGACTGCGTGACCTGGCAGGCCCTGCTGGGGAGGCCTTAGCCAGATACTGCTGGCACATGTTACCCCGAGCGAAGCGAGGGGTCTTCCCAATGCGGACGAGGGAAGATTCCTCGCTGCGCTCGGAATGACAGGGTACGGTTGGCCGATGTTTGCCAGCAGTATCCTAACCAGACACCTGCTCGGGCAGCGTGACGGTGAACGTCGTGCCGCTGCCGGGCTGGCTCACGACCGTGATCTGGCCGCCCATGAGGTCGCAGAGCTTCTGGCTGAGGGCGAGGCCAAGGCCGCTGCCAACCTGGCCGGACGGGTTGGCGATAACCTGCGTGAATTCCTGGAAGAGCTGCCTGAGCTGGCTCTCGCTCATGCCGATGCCGGTGTCGATCACTTCGAAGATCAGCGCTGCGGGCGGCGCGTCCGGCCCAGCCTCGGCGGGCCGCCGCGTGACGCGCAGCGTGATCACGCCGGACTGTGTGAACTTAGCGGCGTTCGAAAGCAGGTTGATCAGCACCTGGCGCACCTTGACCGGGTCGGCGCGCATCGTGCCGAGGTCGGCGTCGATCTGGAGATCCAGACGGTTGGCGTTGCGCTCCACCAGGGGGCGCACCGATGCCAGGGCCTCGACGACGATCTCGTAGACGAGGAAGGTCTGCAGGTCGAGCCGCATCTTGCCGGCCTCGATCTTGGCGTAGTCAAGGACCCCGCCGATCATATTCAGCAGGTGCTCGCCGGCGATCTTGATATTGGCCAGATCTTTATCCAGCGCCTCGGTGTCGTTCTCGGCCAGGTCGTACTGGATCAGGTCGGCGTAGCCGAGGATCGCGCTGAGCGGCGTGCGCAGCTCGTGGCTCATGGTGGTCAGGAAGACACTCTTAGCGCGGCTGCCGGCCTCGGCGGCGACCTTGGCCGCCTGGAGGATGAGGGCCTGGTTCTCCAGCAGCTCGTTCTGGTGCTGGATCTGGGCCATGGCCTGCTTGAGCGCCGTGATATCGCGCCAGACCAGCATGCGCCCTTTGAGCTTGCCGCGCGCCCCCTGGAGCGGCGTCACCTGCAGGTCGTAGACGAGCAGATCGCCCGCATTGCGGATGCCGATCTCCGTATTGATGCGGTGATCCAGATCGAGCAGGGTGCTATAGCGGTCAATCAGGTCGGGCCAGGCGGCCATCACCTGCCTGAAGGGCCGGCCAAGAAGCTGGCGCGCGGGCATGGCGAAGGTGTGGGCGGCGGAGAGGTTAATGTCCACAATCCGGTTGAGCGGGTCGAGCACCACCACGCCGTCGCTCATCTGCTGGATCACCTCGCGGTAGGCCATCGGGCCAAGCTCAAAGAGGCCCGCGTTGCGCATTGCCCAGCTGAAGGCCAGCCCGGTGATCACAAAGGCGAGGGCGGTGGGGTCGGGGAACGCCTTCGGGATCAGGCTGAACACATAGAGCACATTCGCCAGCCAGGGGGCGATAACGCTAATCAGCAGGGCCAGGCTCTGGTCGCGGTAGAGTCCGGGGGCGGTGATCAGGCCGCGGACGAGGACGAAGGTGCCGCCGGCAAGCATGAGGTAGGAGTAGGCGGTGTGCGCCCAGAACCAGGGGCCGCGGATGACGTGGATGACCGTGAGCGGGTCGAGGGTCTCGATCGAGAACTCACGCCAGAAGAACGGCGTGGCCGCGCTTGACCAGATGATCGCCGTCGTGATCAGCGGGACAAGCAGGAGCGAGGCGATCCAGGAGCGCGAGAGGGTGCTGCGCCGCTCGCTGAAGGCGAGCATCATCACAAGCCACACTACCGGCACAAAGACAATCGAGATATACTCTATACGTACCCAGAAAAAAGCCGTCGCCACTGTGGCGCTCGATAGCTCGAAGGCGTTGCCGAAGCTCCAGAGCCCCACCAGGAACGTGAGGACGAGGAATGGCAGGCTGGCCGGGTCGCTGCGGCGGCGCCAGGTGTCATAGGCCAGCATCGCCTCCACCACCGCCGTGCAGAGCGGCAGGAGCGCATATGGCGTAAACTGATACTGCATCAGTGCGCGCCGGGGATGGCGGAGCGGACGATCAGGGCCAGCAACTTACGAGCGACGACGAGTACGCTTGACATTGCAGGTGGAGCCCCCGAGTTCGCGCGAGAAAGTCCCTCTATTGTGCCAGATTGTACGAGAATGTACAGTGTTTTTTTTGTATAAAACCGGGCAGTGAGCTGAATATTTCGCTAACTTCGCCTGATCGGCTAGGAGATACGCATGGAAGAGAGTCTACAGACGCTGATCGGACGAATCCACGCGACGCCGCCGCGGGTGGTGTACGCATTCGCGGGGGCGGGCAGCATGGCCCTGTGGTGGCTGCACCGCGTCGCCGGGTCATCGCGCACGCTGCTGGAGGCGATCGACTGCTACGCGCCGCGCTCGCTGGAGGCGCTGCTGGGCGCCCCGCCGACCGAGGCGGTGAGCGCCGAGGTGGCGCGGAACATGGCGGCGCGGGCCTACGCGCGGGCCGCCCTGCTCGCC
>JBAXES010000505.1:0-3765 GCA_037140315.1 Chloroflexales bacterium | reverse complement strand
AGGACGCTCTGCGCATTCAGGTAGGTGCCGCTCACCCGCACCCTGTGCCCGACCAGGGCGCGCGCCGCATCGACATTTCCGGTCAGGGCGGCCGGGTTCTGGTCGAGGACGGCCAGGCGCTCGGCGTTGGCGGCGCGGCGCTGGGCCAGCCGGTCGAGCTGCCAGATGCCCAGGCCGATCATGGTGACGAGGATGATCAGGGCGAAGGCGTGGCGGGCGAGCCAGCTGCCGCGCAGCAGTGGGTGTCTCATCGCTACAGTATACCCGCCCTCTGGGGCACTTGCCAAGGTACTGCTGGCAAACATCGACCAATCGTGCCCTGTCATTCCGAGCGCAGCGAGGAATCTTCCCTCCTCCGCATTGGGAAGACCCCTCGCTGCGCTCGGGGTGACATGTGCCAGCAGGCACTTGCCAATATCGCACAAATAAGCTACCCTTAGCGCCAGAGAGCAATCGCACAGCACAGAGCACCGCAATGCCCGACGCGCGCACGCACGATATGATCACCATCGCATCGGCGGTGGCCCTGGCGCCCCTGGCCCAGATCGCCCAGATGAGCGCCCTCGGCCTCAGCGCGCTCGACGCGCGGCCGAACAGCGCGTGGCTGGTGATCGCCCACGTGGTCTCCGGGGTGCTGTTCTCGCCCGACCTGGACCTCGACTCGGCGATCGACGATCGCTGGGGGGTCTTCTTCTGGATCTGGCGGCCATATATGTGGGCGGTGCCCCACCGCAGCACCTGGAGCCACAGCCTGATCTTCGCCCCCCTACTCCGCCTGGCCTACTTCTACTTCGTGTCGATCGGCCTGATCCTGGGCGCGACCTGGCTGCTCGGCCAGGTCGGGATCGTCGTGCCGGACTACCCCCAGCAGCTGAGCGCCGCGATCAGCCAGGCCACCGCCAGCCACCCCGACTCATCCCTGGCCTTCCTGATCGGCTTCTGCACGGGCAGCGCCGCCCACAGCATCGCCGACTGGCTGGTGACGGGCGGCAAGCACATCCTGTACGGTATGGGCCTGCAGGTCAGGCGCGACTACCGCCACCATGATCGGTATGTGCCGAGGCAGCGCCGGGCGCGGCGGTGACAGAATCTTCTTCTAGCCCGGCAGGGGCGCGTCGCGACGCGCCCCTACCGGTACGCCAGATGCGTCAGCCCCGCGCGCTTGCTGGCGCTGAAGCGGCCCTGGTAGGGCGCGCGGTAGGAACCCGAGGTGGGCGAGACATCGCCGTAGTCGCGCCCGATCGCCACCGTGATATAGGCCGGAGTGATCCGCCGGTGGTTCGTCGGGTCGAAGGCCACCGCGCGGTAGCCGCCGGGGCTGGCCACCAGGGCCTCGACCCATGCGTGGGAGCCGCCCTCGCCGAGCATGTGCCCCGAGACATAGCGCGCCGGCAGCCCCGCCGAGCGGCAGATCGCCAGCATAATGTGCGCGTAGTCCTGGCAGAGGCCGCGCCCGATCGCCAGCGCCTCGGCGGCCGGGGTGTCCACCGTCGTCGCGCCGTGGGCGTAGCGCATCGCGCCGTAGACCCAGGTGCTGATCGCGTCGGCCAGCTCCTCGGGGCCGGCGTGGCGGCGGGCCAGGTGCCGGGCCGCGTCGGCGATCCGGGCGTCCGCCGTCGTCAGCGGCGTGGGCGAGCGGTAGCGCGCGAGATCGGCGGCGTCAACCTGCGGCCAGGCCCGGTCGGCCACATCACGCTCGACCACCAGGCGCATCTCGAAGGCCAGCTCCCCGGCCAGCTGCGGGATAGCGACGGTGAACACCCGGTTGCCGAACGGGTCGGTGGCCGCGCTCGTCACCGCGTCGGGGGCCGAGACGCGCAGGTTGTAGGCGCACACGCGCTGGTCGCCGTAGCGCTCGGGCGGGATGACCAGCAGCCGCTGGCGCAGCTCGTGGATCGCGCCCGGGTAGTGGTACTCGAAGCGCTGATACATCCAGTAGCGGGTCTCGCGCACCTGGCTCCACTCCACCGCGTGGTGGTCGAGCAGGGCGATCTGGCTGGCCGCGCCGGTCATCAGGTCGTGCATGGGACTCACTCCCCCGCGGCGTGCGCCCAGGGGGGCACGGCGAAGCGGCTGATATCGTGGAGCTCATCTGCCCAGACGGCCATGCCGGTCAGCTGGCTGTCGCCGTAGCTGGTTAGGATGGCGGTGTCGACGGCGTCGCGGCCGCGGGCGATCACCACCCGGCCGATCCGCGGGGTGTTGTGGCGGGCGTCGAAGGTGCGCCAGGCCCCGCCGACATAGGCCTCGAACCAGGCGTGGAAGTCCATCGGCGTAGGGTTGATCGGCACGCCGATATCGGGCAGGTAGCCGCAGACGTAGCGGGCCGGGATATTCATGGCCCGGCAGAACATCACCCCGACGTGGGCGAAGTCGCGGCAGACGCCCACCCGGCTCTGGTACGCATCGTAGCCCGAGGTTGCGGCGGTGCTATTACCATAGCCGTAGCCGATGTTGGTGTGGGCCCAGTCGCAGATCGCCTGCACGCGCGCCCAGCCGTCCGGCGCGCCGCCGAACATGGCCCATGCGTCGTTCAGCACCAGGTCCGACGGGCAGTAGCGGCTGGGCAGGGTGTAGGCAAGCACCTCGTCGGGCAGCAGGTCGACGAAGGTGCCGGGCAGGCCGGGGAGGGCCGGGTCGGGCGTCGCGGGCACTTCCGCGACCGCGTCGTAGGAGATCTCCATGGTGCCCTGGGGCGTCGTCCAGCGCCACACATTGTTCTCGAATCCGTCGCGGTAGGAGTGAATGTACACGTCGGGCGTGGCCCGGCGGCGCTCGTCGACCAGACGGTGGAGGTCGAACTGGCGCGGGCGCACCACCGAGGTCACCGGCGTCGGCGAGCCAGACTCGATCACAAAGGTGAAGCCGACGCGGAGCAGCATAGCGGGCCTTCTTGTGATATGAAAGACGCTGGGCGCGCACAGGTGCGCGCCCAGCGTCGTTGCTTCCAGTTTTGCTACTGGCATTATACACCACAGCTAAAAGCTGAAAATCCGCACACCGGCCTGTCCGATTTCAGCTTTTAGCTTTCAGCTTTCAGCTTTCAGCTTTCAGCTTTCAGCTTTCCTTTCCCCCCCCTCGCGCTCTAGCGAGAGGTAGATCGGCCCCGCCCCCAGCAGGTAGATCATGAAGGTCCCGCAGCCGGAGCGGTTCGAGGTGGTGAAGCGGACGTGCTCGCCGGCCTGCAGGTCGAACTCGATGCTCTTGCCGACCAGGGTGTTGTGGGCCCGCAGCGTGTGGTGGCCCGGCGCGGCCTCGCGCGTCACCCACTGCTTATCCCTCAGCGTCGCGATCAGCTCGTCGTCCAGCCAGACGCACACCTCGCGGATGCCCATATCGCGCTCCAGGGTGCGCGAGACGGTGACTTGGGACTGCGATGTATCCATAGGCTCGCTGCTACTTTCTACGTACCCGGGCGTACGCACATGACACGATTGGCACTTCACCGCGTTACGCCTGCGATATGGCAATTATATCGCTCTATCTGCCGCCGGCCTCGCTTCTGGGCCTCGCGGGGGCGCAGCCCCTGGTATAATGGGAGTAGCTACCCAAGCGTACCAGGTACCCGCCAATGCCCATGATCCACGTCCGCGTCGCCACCGCCGCCCTGCGCCAGGTGGCGCGCATGGAGGAACTCGCCGAGGTCGCCCGCGAGCGCGCCCGCCGGCTCGGCCGCCCCGTCCTGGTCAGCGTCAGCGCCCCCGTCGCCCCCGACGACCCGCTGGTCCTCTTCGCGCGCGCCGCCGGGGCCACCCACAACCGCTT
>JBAXES010000504.1:0-3769 GCA_037140315.1 Chloroflexales bacterium | reverse complement strand
TGTATGTACAGCGGGAAGACCGAGGAGCTGATCCGGCGCATGCGCCAGGTGCAGATCGCCCGCCAGTCCTGCCGCATCTTCACGCCGCGGCTCGACACGCGCTACAGCAGCAGCCACGTCGCCAGCCATAGCGGCGCGCGGCTAGAGGCGGTGCCGGTGAGCTCGATCAAAGAGGTGATCGCCGGGAGCGAGAATGTTCAGGTGATCGCCATCGACGAGCTGCACTTTCTGGAGGATAGCCCCGGGGAGATCGTCGCCGCCTGCCAGGCACTGGCGGATAACGGCAGGCGCGTGCTCGTCGCCGGCCTCGATCAGAACTACCGGGCCGAGCCCTTCTCCGCGATGTCGCAGCTGATGGCCCTCGCCGAGCAGGTAGACAAGCTTTATGCCATCTGCGTGCGCTGCGGGGCCTATGCCACCCGCTCGCAGCGCCTGATCGACGGTCGCCCGGCTCCCGCCAGAGCGCCGACGATTGTGGTCGGCGGGCTCGATCTCTACGAGGCCCGCTGCCGCGCCTGCTACGAGCGAGCCCGCTAAGACAAGCTAACAGGGAACAGGGAACAGGCGACAGCCCCTGTTCCCTGTTCCCTGCTCCCTGCCCCCTGCTCTCTAGCTCAGGCCCATCTTTCGCTTCAGCTCGGCCAGCTCTGAGTCGACCTCTTGATCCTTCTCGAGGTTGCGGAACTTGTTCTCCAGCGAGCCCTGCTCAAGCTTGGCCATCGCGTCCGCCTTGGCGAGGCGGTCGTCAACCTTCTCCTCAAGGTCGTCGAGCTTATCGATCGCGCTCACCCGGCCCATGTTTGCCGTCGCGCGCTGGATGGCCTCCTGGGTGGCGGCGCGGTTCTTCTTGGCGATGATCAGCTCTTTCTTCGCCTTCACCTCCGCGATCCGCGTCTCCAGGTTTACCAGGGCGTCCTGAAGTGCGGTGACCTGCTGCTCCTGGGCCGTCTCCTGCTGCTGGTACTGCTCGGCCAGCTTTTGGGACTGCACCTTGCGGGCGAGCGCGGCTTTGGCCAGCGCCTCGTCGGCGGCGCGCAGGGCAGCCTCGGCCTTCGACTGCCACTGGTCGGTCTCTCGCTGGCTCGCGATCCGGCGCTGCTCAAGCTTCGTCTCGTCGGCCATCGCGGCGGCGACGCTTGTCCGCGCCTCGTAAAGCTCATTCGTAAGCTGGCGCAGGTATTCGTTCGCCATCTTCTCGGGATCCTCGGCTTTGTCGAGCATCGCGTTGACGTTGGCGCTGATGAGATCCGTGATCCGGCCCAGGATAGACATGGTCGATTCCTCCTTTAAGAGCGAGTTTGTCGCATCCGACAGCATTGTGCAGAGTTTGGGACAGGCGACCAGCGTACCGCACTTTATTCTAGCACGCGCCTCGCTGTTCCACAATACAGATACGCCGTACATCGCAAAAGGTTGCACGCTACCCTCGCCAACGGTATCGAACCTCCGTCCTAGTTGCATCGCGATGTAAGGCTGTGCTATGATAGTTCAGTGTTGTGTAGCTCTACGCGCGGCCTCTTTGTCGTAGGTTAGCGCATAGGCGTATACTGTATCAACAGGCTATCGTCATTAGCTGAGCCGCAGTACTCGGCGGCCCATCTAGACTATCCACCTATGGGCAAGAGCGACGACATTTCACACGAGCCTGTTGAGAAGATTATCGAGTTGCGACTCCCAAGTAAGCTCGGCTATGAGCGGGTCGTTATGGATACCGCTGCATCGCTCGCCCGGCGCATGGGCTTCCATACCGACCGGGTTGAGTCGTTGAAGACGGCGATTAGTGAGGCGGTGACAAACGCAATTGAGCATGGCAACCAGCACGATGCGGCGATGAAGGTTGTGGTGCTGCTGACAGCCCGTGATGATGAACTGATCATCAGCGTGGCGGATCAGGGGCGCAAGATTCTGGATCAGAAGTGTACCACGAGCAGCCCGAAGATCGCCGATGTGCTTGAGACATCGGATAAGGGCGGCTGGGGAATCTGGCTGATCCGCGAGCTGATGGATGAGGTAGAGTTTACTATCGCTCCCAGCGGCGGCAACCAAGTACGTATGGTGATCCATCTCGAGCAATGACATACACCACTATCACAACAACGAGCATGGAACTAACACTGCCAAATGAGCTTGGCTATGAGCTTATCGCGCGTGATGCTGTCGCCGCCTTTGCGCGGCGTCTTGGCATGTCTGTCGATCAGATTGACGATCTAAAGACGGCCATCTGTGAGGCTTGTATCAACGCGATCGAACATGGCAACTCGCTGAACCCGGATCTGTGTGTCCAGATATCTTGCCGTGTTGAGGATGAGTGCCTGGTGATCGAGGTGCGCGATCAGGGCGTACACCCATTTGCGCCCAGGGGCGAGCCGCTCAGCATCGTTGAGAAGCTGGCCGGCATGGGCTCGCTACGCGGGATGGGCCTGATGCTGATCAGCCAGCTCTGTGATGAGTCGGGCTTTGTGTCGTGCGATGATGTGGGGAACTGCTTTCGCCTGGCGTTTCAGCGCCGTCAGGCAGCGAGATCTAGCCGTTAGTGGGCACTTTGACCACGCTTGTTCGCGCAGATCCAACATTGTGTCGCTAGCCTGCGGGCCGAAATAGGGTAGATAGTTAGCTGCGTAATCTTGTTGTCGTCTCGCCGACGGCTGTTGATAAGCTTGGAGGAGCGCATGATGCTGGAAGATGAGTTGACGGTGAGCACCCGCGATCGTGAGGGTGTGGCGATCATCGACCTCGTCGGCGATGTGACCACCTTCGCCGAGGAGAAGATCAATAGCGCGTACCGTGAGGTGACAAACAAGGGTGCCCGGTTCGTGCTGCTGAATTTCCGCCAGAATGACTATATTAATAGCGCGGGCATCGCCATCCTGATTGGCATTGTGACCGAGGTGAACCGCAACAGCCAGAAGCTGGCTGTGAGCGGCCTGTCCCAGCACTTCCAGAAGATCTTCCGCATGGTCGGGCTGGCGCAGTACGCCGAGATCTATCAGAACGAGGATGATGCAATCATCGGCTTTAAGCGGCTGAATGCGGCCTAGCGCCGCTCCCCCAAACTCCCCAGGCGAAAAGCACGACGCGCTAGCGTCGTGCTTTAGTGTTGATCTGGCTGGGCGGCGAGCGCCGCCGCAAGCTCCTCCGGCGATACGACAGCGTTCCCCAGGCGTCGCACGACCAGGGCCGATGCGGTGTTGGCGATCTGGGCGGCATCGACGGGGTCCAGGCCGGCGGCCAGCCCGAGGGTGGTTACGGCGATGAAGGTGTCGCCCGCGCCGATCGTGTCGTAGACCTCGCTGACCTGGACTGCGGGCAGGTGCTGGTAGCCGACCCCCGCGCCGATGATTGAGAGGCCCTGCGGCCCGCGGGTGACGATCACCAGGCCTGCGCTCAGCTCGTCGCGGAGCTTGGCAAGGCCGGTCGCGAAGTCCTCTTCACGCTCCATGCGCGCGCCCAGCGCTGCCGCCGCCTCCTGATTGTTGCAGCGGAAGAGGTCGGCACCGTGGTAGGCGCGGGAGCTGCCCTGGGCGTCTACCGTGAAGAGCACCCCGTGGGCGCGGCAGAGGTCACGGGTCGCGCCGATCACGGCGGGGGTCATCAGGCCAAGCTGGTAGTCTGAGCAGATCACGGCGGCGACGGTGGGAATCTGCTCACGCAGGGCGGCGATAACGCGATCTTCCTCGACCGCAGAGAGGGCCGTGCGCTCCAGCCGATCCAGGCGAGCAACCTGCTGAGGCAGGCGGGGCGACTCCTCGGCGAGGATGCGGGTCTTGAG
>JBAXES010000503.1:0-3776 GCA_037140315.1 Chloroflexales bacterium | reverse complement strand
CCTGACCAAGCCGGTGAGCCTGAATGGGCTGCTGGAGGTGATCGGGCGGCTGCTGACGCCGTGAGGCCCCGCGCTGGAGTCGATGGTGTACATGCTCAGCTGAGGCGCAGCGACCGGCAGGGCGGCGGCTCGACCCGGCGCCAGCCCCGCGCCGCCCCCGGCGGCGGCTCGGTCACGATCCAGACTGACAGCGGCAGCATCAGCGGCGCGCCGGTGAGCGTCGTCGGCCAGGGCGCCGCAGGCTTCAGGCTCAAAGTCTCGCGCCGCCCGACCCTTGCGTTGCTGCGCGGATCGTCGGTTTCTGCTGAGCCAGCATAGCCTGCTGCGGTGCCATTGAGCGGCGCACTGTGGCTACAACGTACCTTAAAAACCTGTTTGTCTACATGCAGAAATCCGCCCTTGCGGGCGGCGATTCTGGCGGTCTGAGATTTTTGTAGTTTGGTGGGCCCCCAGGGGATCGAACCCTGAACCAATTGATTAAGAGTCAACTGCTCTACCATTGAGCTAGAGGCCCGCTCACGGGAGGTGAGTATACCCGAAACGACACCTGCTGTCAACTTGTGCCGGTCGAAAGAATTTTGTACAATACGATGCGCGCAGATCGCGCCTGATACGAGGATTGCCCCGCCGCCTGTCGCCTGCAGGGGGGTGGCGCTATGGCGGTCGCAGGTAGAGATCACCGGATATTTTAGCTATGCCGATCGACGACTACTACCAAGAGTACGGGCCAATCCGTAGGCGGCGCTCCCTACAGCCCGCTGAGCCTGACGATAATGGCCTGCCACCGGAGGAGGAGCCGCCACGTCCAGATCGGAAGCGCCGCCGCCGCCCCACCCGCCGCCGGCGGGCCGGCTGGGCCTGGCTCGTGGCGCTGCTTGGGCTGCTGCTGGCCGTGCCCCTCGGCATGCCCTACGCGCTGCAGCTCTACTATGGCGACGTGGCGCTCCCCGGCGTGACCGTCCAGGGCGAGGCGGTGTCCGGGCGGAGCGGCGATATGATCAGCGCCGACCTGAGCCGACGCTACGCCGCCTTCCTCAGCCAGCCGCTCACCCTGCTGTACGCCGGACAGTCCTGGCAGCCATCGCTGGCCGACCTCGGCCTGCAGCTCGACACGGCGGATCTGGCCCGGCGGGCCGTCGCCGCCGGTCGCCAGGGCGACCCGATCAGTCGCCTGCGCGATCTCTGGGCGATCTATCAGCACGGCCTCGACATCACCCCGACGGTGGTGGCCGACCAGCGTGTGCTTCAGGGCTACCTGCTCGGCATCGCCCCGGCGGTCGAGCAGCCGCCCCAGGACGCCGCCCTGAGCATCGCGGCGGCGAAGGTGGTGGGCACCCCCAGCGCGCCCGGCGTGCAGGTGCTGGTAGACTCCACCGCCAACGATGTGCTTTTGGCCGCCCAGGGCCTCCAGCCGCGCAGTATCGTCATCCGCACGCGCTCCCTCGCCCCGCTGGTGGGCGACACCGCCCTGGTGAAGGCCCAGTCCCGCGCCGCCGACCTGCTCCAGAGCCCGATCGTGCTGACCCGCGGCGACCAGCGCTGGGTCTGGGCTCCCGAGAAGCTGGCCGAGCTGCTGCACGTTGAGGCGCAGGGCGACGGGATCGATGTGGGCGTGGATACGGATCTGCTCGCCCATGCGGTCGAGGGCCTGGCCCAACTGGTTGACACCGGCACCGCCGAGCCGCGCCTGCGTTTCAGCGGCGGCAATGTGCGGATCGTCCAGGAGGGTAAGCCCGGCTGGCGCCTCAGGCAGGATGAGGCCACTGCCGCGATCGCGAAGCTGCTGCTGAGCAGCCAGACGGCCACGCGCACGCTCGATCTGCCGATCGAGCTGCTGACCCCGAAGATCACCAGGGACACCCTGGGCGGCCTGGGGATTAAGGATCTGGTTGGCGAGGGCCTGAGCAGCTTCTCCGGCTCGGCCCAATACCGTATTACGAACATTAAGGCCGGCGCCGCGCGCATGGACGGCGTGCTGATCGCGCCCGGCGAGGAGTTCTCCTTTAACACGCAGCTCGGCCAGGTGGATGCGGCCAACGGCTTCGTCGAGGGCTACGCGATCATCGGCAACCGCACCCAGCTGGAGTGGGGCGGCGGGGTCTGCCAGGACTCGACCACGGTCTTCCGCGCGGCGTTCTGGGCCGGCCTGCCGATCACCGAGCGCCACGCCCACGCGTTTTACATTAGCTGGTACGATGAGTTCGGCCTCGGCCCGCAGGGCAACGGGCAGGGTATGGACGCGTCGATCTATACTGGTGTGAACGACCTGAAGTTTGTCAACGACACGGGCAACTGGCTGCTGATGCAGACGGAGGTCGATGATGTGCGCCAAGTGCTCGCTGTGCGCCTCTATGGCACGAAGCCAGGCCGCGAGGTGCGCCTGGATGGCCCGACGATCACCAACGAGGTGCGCGCGCCGAGCGAGCCGGTCTATCTTGACGACCCGAGCCTGCCCGCCGGCAGCGTCCACCAGAGCGACACCGCACGCGGCGGGCGCGACATCAGCGTGGATCGGGTGATCACCAGGGGCGGGGCCGAGATCAGCCGTGACAGCTTCTTCACGCGATTCCGCGCCTGGCCGAATATCTTCGTGCGCGGAACGGGAGGATAATGCTGAATGTTGAATGATCGGCATTCAACACTCGACATTCGACATTCGACATTCAACATTCAACATTCAACATTTCTATGATCATTTGCCCGGCATGCGGCCACGCCAACCCACCCGGATCGCGGTTCTGCAACGCCTGCGGGTCGCGGGTGGCCTCTGAGAATGCCCCGACGCACACGGTGATGGTGCCCGCGCCCGGCGCCCATGTGCCGGTGATCCGCCCGCTGAACCCGCGCCCGGCCCCCGCCATGGCCCCCGATGCTGAGCTGCTTCCGGGCGCGCTGATCGGCCCCGGCGGGCGCTATGTGGTGGAGCACGCGATCGGTCGCGGCGGCTTCGGCCAGGCGTACCTCGTGCGTGACCAGCAGCTCGGGCGGTTCTGCGTGGCCAAGCGCCAGATCCCTAACCCGGCGTGGAGCGAGCGCATCCGCGAGCAGGCGTACAGCAACTTTCGCCGCGAGGCCCAGCTGCTCAGCACGCTCAACACGCCTGGCCACCCCAACATCCCTGAGATCTTCGAGTATATCCCCGATCTGCACTGCCTGGTGATGAAGTATGTGGAGGGCCGCGACCTGAGCTGGGTGCTGAACGAGCGCGGCGGCAAGCTGCCGCTCGATGAGGGCCTGGCGATCATGCGCGAGGTCTGCTCGGCCCTGGCCTATATGCACAGCCGCAGCCCCGAGCCGGTGCTGCACCGCGACATTAAGCCCTCGAACATCCTGATCGATAGCGCCGGGCGGGTCTGGGTGATCGACTTTGGCCTCTCGAAGGCCACCCCTGTGCAGGCTGCTGCCGTCGACTCCCAGCGCACCGAGATGGCCGGTACGTTCGGCATCACCCCGCCCGAGCAGTGGCGCGGCGAGGCGGTGCCGCAGTCCGACATCTACGCGCTCTGCGCGACCCTGCATATGACGATCACCGGCCTCCAGCCGGAGATGGACCGCTCGGACATGAACGACTTTATGCTCGGCAAGAAGGTGCCCTTCCCCAGCGCCCGCAGCGTCGATCCGGCGATCCCGCCCCTGGTGGATGCGATCATCGCCCGCGGCATGGCCTTCGAGCCGGCCAGCCGGCCCACTGCGGCCCAGCTGCTCGACGCCCTCGACCGCATCCTCACCCCGAAGGCCCGCGCCGACCAGCAGTCGCCCGACGGTACGGCCATCGC
>JBAXES010000502.1:0-3789 GCA_037140315.1 Chloroflexales bacterium | reverse complement strand
GGCGAAGCCGCCCCCACACCCCCTCCGGGAGGTGACTTTGCACCAGCCCTGCCCTGCTAGGCGCGCACGATCAAGCTCTCGCCGGTCATATCGGCGTCGTTGGGCAGGCCCAGCAGGTCGAGCAGGGTCGGCGTGATGTCGGCCAGCCGCCCGCCCGCGCGCAGCGAGACCTGCCCCTGATCGAGGCCGAGCCCGGCGGCCGCCACCAGGATGCAGGGCACCAGGTTGGTGGTGTGGGCCGTGTGCGGGCCGCCCGTCTCCGGGTCGATCATCACCTCGGCGTTGCCGTGGTCGGCGATGATGATCGCCGCCCCGCCCTGGGCCTGGATGGCCTGCACCACCTCGCCCATGTCGGCGTCGACCGTCTCGCAGGCCGTGATCACCGCCGGGATGATCCCGGTGTGGCCGACCATGTCGGGGTTAGCGAAGTTCACCACGATCAGGTCGTACAGGCCGCTGTTGATCGCCGCCAGCAGGTGATCCTTGACCCCCTCCGCGCTCATCTCGGGCTGCAGGTCGTAGGTGGCCACCTTCGGCGAGGGCACCAGCACGCGCTCCTCGCCCGCAAAGGGCTCCTCGCGCCCGCCGTTGAGGAAGAAGGTCACGTGGGGGTACTTCTCGGTCTCGGCGATGTGGAACTGCTTGAGTCCGGCGGCGTCGGCGACAAACGCCAGGGGGTGGCGCACCGGGCGGGGCTGGAAGGCGATCCGCACCGGCACCCCCTCCTCGTACTGGGTCATGGTCACGTAGAAGAGATCGCGGAGCGGCAGGCCGCGCTGCCAGATCGTGGCGGGCAGCTGCTGGCCCTCCTGCTGCTGCTTCGCGTAGTGCTTCGTGATCTGCGCGTCGAGGTCGGCCAGGACGAAGGCGCGGGTCATCTGGCGTCCGCGGTCGGGGCGGAAGTTGGTGAAGATGATCGCGTCGCCGTCCCTCACCGTCGCCACCGGCGCGCCATCCTTGAGGATCACCGTCGGCAGGACAAACTCGTCGTTCACGTCCTTGGCGTAGGCCTGCTGGATGGCCTGGCGGGCGCTGGCGGCCGTCTCGCCGCGCGCCGAGACCATCGCGTCATAGGCCAGCCCGGTGCGCTCCCAGCGCTTGTCGCGGTCCATCGCGTAGTAGCGCCCGATCACGGTGGCGATCTGGCCCACGCCGATACGGTCGATCACCCCCTCCAGCGTATCGAGGAACCCGAGGGCGCTGCGCGGCAGCACATCACGGCCATCCAGGAACAGGTGCAGGTAGACGCGCTCCAGCCCGTGGCGGCTGGCCATAGTCAGCAGGGCGTGCAGGTGATCCTCGTGGGCGTGGACGCCGCCGGGGCCGAACAGGCCCATCAGGTGCAGGGCGCCGCCGGCCTTGGCGTGGTTCACCGCCGACAGCAGCACCTCATTCGCAAAGAAGTCGCCGTCGGCGATGCTCTTGCTGATCCGGGTCAGCTCTTGGTAGACCACAAAGCCGGCGCCGATGTTCAGGTGGCCGACCTCAGAGTTGCCGATCTGGCCATCGGGCAGGCCCACATCGAGGCCCGAGGCGGCCAGCCTGGTGAAGGGCCGCTCGGCCATCCAGCGATCCACGTTCGGCGTGTCGGCGAGATCCACCGCGTTGCCGGGGCCGGGCTCGGTGAGGCCCCAGCCATCCATAATCGCCAGCACGACTGGCCGCGGGCGAGAAGTTGTCATCGTCTATCTCCTTACAATCTGCAATCACCCTAGCCGGAATGCGACCAGGGCCAGGCGCACGGCGGACAGCAGGCCGATGGCGGCCACACCGGCGAGGGGCACGCCGACGAGCAGCAGCGTGATCACCCGGTCGGCGGCGCCGGGGCGGGCGCTAACAAAGCCGCGCAGCAGCTCGCGGCGGATCGCCCGCAGGCCGCCCCAGACGGCGATGACGACGATGGCGACGAAGGCCAGGGCGGCACCGAGGCAAATGATCGACCCAAGGATGGACATCGCACACCTCCAGGGGTGGGCCATGGAGGGCCACACCACCGCTAAAAAAAGCCCTGCCGCCTTTAGACATGGTTTCAGCGTACATTACAGTTCAGGCAATTGCACTGCATCAGGATGCGGTATTTCTGTTCCCTGTTCCCTTGTCTTAGGGCAGCAGCTCCGGGAAGGCGTCGGCGGCGGCCAGGGCCGCCCCGATCATCCCGGCCTCATTGCGCAGCACGGCGGGCACCACCTCGACGCCGACGGTCAGCCGAGCGGCGAACTTCTCGTAGGAGCGGCTGGCCCCGCCGCCGAGGATGATCAGGTCGGGCCAGAGCAGGGCGCTCAGGCGGCAGAGGTACTCGTCAAAGCGCTGGGCCCACGCGCCCCAGCTGAGCCGCTTGCGCACGCGGGCCGCGTCGGAGGCCCGGCCCTCGGCCTCCTTGCCGCGGATCTCGATATGGCCGAGCTCGGCGTTCGGCACCAGGCGGCCGTCCATAAAGAGGGCCGTGCCCAGGCCCGTGCCGATCGTGATCATAATCACCAGGCCGCCGCGGCCGCGCCCGGCCCCAAAGCGCATCTCGGCGATCCCGGCCGCGTCGGCGTCGTTGAGCAGCAGCACCGGGCTGCCGGTCGCCTCGCGCAGCAGGTGGGCGCCATCGGTGCCCACCCAGCTTGGCGCGATATTCGCCGCCGTGTGGGCGACCCCGCCCTTGATCACCGCCGGGAAGCCGCAGCCGATCGGCCCGCTCCAGCTGAAGTGCTGCACGATCTGCTTGATCGTCGCGGCCACCGCCACCGGCCCCGCGCCCGCCGGGGTGGGCAGGCGGTGCCGGGGCAGCACCAGCTGGCCGGCGGACACGTCCACAATCGTCCCCTTGATCCCCGTCCCGCCAACATCCAGGCCAAGCACCTGCATGACAATCACCTCTATGCTACTGGCAGCGGTATCGCAGAAGCTACACCAGGTAGCGACCCAGGTTAAGGATGCCCGCCGGGTCCCAGGCCGCTCGCAGCGAGCGCATCAGGGCGAGCGACTCGGGCGGCGGCCCCCAGATATCGAGCGCCGCGTGAGCGGCGAGGGCGGCGGGCAGGTCTTCGATGACCGCATAGCCGCCGATGGCGGCGACTCCTGCCCGCAGCTCGGCCAGGGCCGTCGCGAGCGCGTCCGCCGCGCTGATCGGCCAGCGCGCGTAGGCCACGCCGACCCCGGCCACCGCCATGCGCGCGGCGTCCCAGCCGCGCGAGCGTGTCGGCATCTCAAGCATATGCATCAGCTCGGGGAATTGGCCGAGGGGCGCGCCGACGCGCAGCAGCAGGTCGTCCCTGGGCTGTGTGCTGTCGGCGATCGCCGCCCAGATCTGCTCATCATCAGACTCGCTCAGCTCAATCGTCCGCGCCCCCACCTCGACGCAGCGGGCGACCGCCGCGCGGATCTGCCGCGACACCGCGCCCGCCGTGCCGGCGAAGCGCGCCGCCACTAGCAGGTGCGTGGGCTGGTCGTTCAGGAAGGGGTGCAGAGCCATGATCGACCGCTCAGCGACATGGTTCAGGATCACCATGCTGATCGGCTGGAGCGGCGGCTGGCGCATCTGGGTGATCGCATCGAGGGTGGCGCGCGGCTTAGCGAACGAGGCCAGCAAAGTCTGCCGATACGCGGGTAGTGGCGCCACCTTGAATGTCGCCTCAACGATCACCCCGAGGGTGCCCAGGGCACCGATGTGCAGCTTGTGGGCGTCGTAGCCGGCCACATTCTTCACCACCCGCGCGCCGCTCTTCACCAGCCGGCCATCGCCGAGGGCCACGCGCATGCCCAGCGTCCAGTCGCGCGGGGCGCCGTAGCCGAGGCGCAGGG
>JBAXES010000501.1:0-3792 GCA_037140315.1 Chloroflexales bacterium | reverse complement strand
GCGGCGTAGCCGCGCCGCAGCACAATCAGTGCGGCATGTGCCTGCTGGGCACAAACAACGCGGGGTTTTAGGGCGGCAGCCCTAAAATTGATGCGTATGGGCCGCAGCCCCAGGGATTAGCCCATAGCTGACAAGTTAAGGTTTCCACCAATCTGTCAAGGGCCAAAACAGGCTTTTTCACTCGCATTCCGAACCAATTCCCGGTCGCCTATACGCCCAAGTGTTCGAGGTGGCATGCAAACCGGTTGCTCAGGATATATCAACTTTGCTCGCTACCGTGTAAAACCTGGCTGATCAGAACGCCTGAGCGGTCACTTGACGAAATAGCGAAAACCTTAACTTGTGACCAATGGGATTAGCCCAGGAACTGGGCGAGCAGGCTGTGGTAGACATCGGGCCGCTCGATCATCGGCAGGTGCCCGCAGCGCTCGATCCAGACCAGGCGGCTGTCGGGGATCAGCTCGGCGACCTTGGGCGTGCCCGCTGTGGGCATGATGTTGTCGTGGCGGGCCCCGACAATCAGGGTTGGCGTGCGGACCTGGGCCAGGGCCACATTGATCTCCGGGTCGCCCGAGCTGCCGGCGCTCTCTAGCGCCGTGCGCCGATCCATCTTCAGGAAGTCCGCGAAGCTCTCAATCAGCACGGCGTCATCTTTGGGCAGGCGGTAGAAGAAGCGGGACGACACGGCGCGGTAGAACATGCGCCGCTCGGCCATCCAGGGCCGCCGCAGGGCCATCCACAGGGCCATCACGCGGTGAATCTGGTCGACGATGCGCCGCTCCCGCTCGCTGCGGAAGGTGCTGAAGCAGGTGAGCACCAGCCGGCGCACCCGCTGGGGGTGGCGCGCGGCCACGAAGGCCGCCACACTGGCCGAGAAGGAGTGCCCGTTGAGATCGAACTGGGCCAGGCCGAGCTGGTCGGCGAAGGCGATCACCGTATCTGCCACGCGGTGGACGTTGGCGTGGCCGTTGAGCGGCGGCGAGTCGCCGAATCCCGGCAGGTCGGGCGCGATGATATTGTGGGCGCCGCCGAGGGCCTCCAGCGTGCCGCGCCAGTAGCGCGATGAGCCGCCCCAGCCGTGGAGCAGCAGCAGCGGCGGGCCGGCGCCGCGGCGGCGGTAGTAGATCGGCCGCCCGCCGATCAGCGCATGGGCGAGGTCCGGGTCGGCGGGGGGGGCGAAGGTGTGCATAGGCTACTCCGTAGGGGTGGGCCGAAGCTGCGGCCAGTCACGAGCTGGGCGGCCTCACCAGCTCACCACAATCTCGGCGCTGCCGCCGGACACGTGTACTGCGGCGTAGCGGCTCTTGCCGCTCGTATCGATCACCGCTGGCGCCTCGGCGCCGTCGATGCTGAGGCGCACGCCCTGGGGGGCGTCGGCGGGGAGCAGGACGCGCACGAAGGCGACCTCGGAGCTGCTGCTCAGGCTGAGCCGGATCGCCCGCTCCTCGCGGTGCCAGGTGTAGGCCACATAGCCGGCGGAGGCGGCGTAGCGGGCCACGGCGCGCACATCGCGGAAGGCCGGGTCGGCGGCCCAGCGCGGGCTGAGGATGAGGTCGCGGAACATACGGTCCTTATCGCTCACCCCGGCCGCGCCCTCGATCATAGCGGCGAGCATGGCCCCCGCGCCCCAGCCGTCGCTGCCGATGGTGTCGGGGCCAGAGATGCCGGGCCTGCCGTCGGGGTAGTACCAGAGGTAGCTCGCGCCGGTCAGCTCGGTGAGCTTGGCGTAGCGGCGCAGGATGTCGAAGCCGTAGGACTCGGCGCCGTAGCGGAAGGCCCCGCGGGCCAGCTCGCCGCCCACCAGGGGCATGATCCCGCCGTTGACGTACTCGCCGGGGATCTCGCCCTTGCCGCCGGCCATGCCATAGCTGCCCGCCGGGAAGGGCGGGTCGATGCTGTACCACTCGGCGAAGGCCTTGCCAAAGTCGCGGCGCATGAAGTAGCGCTTGACGATCAGCTCGCCCTGCTGCACGCTGAGCACGCCCCGGTTGAGCGCGTAGACGTTTGATAGGCTGACCTGCTTGCTCGCATTGACCCCAGCCGTCTGGAAGCCCGGGTCCTCGGGCACAAAGTGCGTGAAGAAGCGGCCGTTCCAGCTCACGGCGTTCAGCCGCGCCATGATCTCGTCGCCCTGCTGGTCCCAGCCGTCGGCGAGAGCGGGGTCGCCGGCCTGGCGCTCCATCGCGGCCATCAGGTGCATGGCGTGGGCGAGGCCGGTATTGTCGCCGTGGAAGGTGCCCCAGATCGTGCCGGGCTCGATCCAGTGGCGCGGGGCCGGCTTGCCGTCGGGGCTGGTCGTCGTCGGCCCGTAGGCGAAATCCCACATGTCGATCGTGTAGGGCCGGCGCACCAGGCCGCGCGCCGCGTCCCAGCGCAGCGGGTCGCTGGTGATATAGCGCAGCGCCCGGCGCATCGCGTCCATGTTCTGCTTCAGCCAGGCGTCGTCGCCGCTGGCCTGCCAGGCCTCGTAGACGCCCTGGACGAAGAGGAACTCTAGGTCGGCCTCGACCTCCTTGCGGCTGGCCGTCACAAAGCGCGCGGGGTAGTCGATCACGTCGGGGAGGCTGCCGTCGGGGCGCTGGGCGTCGCGGAAGGCGTCGAGCAGGCTGGTCAGGTCGGGCTCGAAGTAGCGGAAGGCCCGCCCCTGGTAGACGTGGTCGCGCAGCCAGAGCAGGGGGTTGTCGGGCGAGCGGTAGCCGCGCACGGTGCGCCCGTTGAGCTGGTAGCTGACTACGTCCTGCCCCATAAAGCCGCGGATGCGCGGGTAGAGCGCGTCGACCTGGGCGTCGCCGGTGGCCAGGGCGGTGGCGGCGTCGAGGGAGAAGAGCTGGCTGCGCGCGCCGGCCACCTGCCCGTCGATCAGGGCGACGGCCCACTGCGGGCCGAGGCCCCCGCGCGGCGTGATGCGGGCCTCGCCGCGCCCGTCGGCCACGTCCACCCTGACGGTGCCGGCGGGGCGCAGCCGAGAGTCGTAGAGCCGCAGCTCGGCCGGGCCGCTGTAGCCCTCCAGCCGCAGGGTCGCGCTGATCGGGGCGAGGGGCTGGGCCACGGCGTCGCGCCCGTCGGCCAGGGCGATCGAGGCGCGCAGGGGCGCGGTCGGCAGGCCCAGCAGGTCGGCGGGGTAGCCCGCCTCCCAGCCCGCACGCAGGGGCGCGACCACGGCGCGCGCCGCATCCACGGCGGTGATGCTGACGCTGCTGAAGAACTGCACCTGGTAGTCGTCGATCCAGCGCGGGCCGCCCGTGGGCGCGCCGACGGTCGCGTCGCCCCCGGCGTCGCGCCAGGCCCGCAGGAAGGGCTCGACCATCCCGTGCGGCCCGGCCGTGGGCGTGGCGGGGTCGGCCGGGCCGACCGGCGCGCAGCCCGCGAGCAGGACGAGGGCGAGCAGCGCGAGATGTGTGAGTCGGTTGGGCATCGCTGCATTATAATAGATTCACGCAGCGCGCCGGACTGCGCCTCCTCTCTGGCGCGCAGCACAATCAGCAGCAGGTATTGGGCCTAGCCCTGCCCGAAGTCTCCTCCGATCACCCCAAGCGGCGCGTGGGGGATGAGGGCGTGGAGGCGGCTATCGGCGAGGTTCAGGCGGGCGGGGGCCGACGCGAGGAGCATCGGCAGGCCGAGGGCGCGCAGCCACTCCTCGTCATCGTCTGCGGGGTCTGGGCGCGGGCCGGCCATATCGCTGATCAGCGCGTGGTCGCAGCGGTCGAGGGGCAGGCCCCGGCTGAGGATGTCGTCGGCACGCAGGCCGATCACGGAGGACTCGGTGGCGGGGTCGGCCAGGAGGGCGCGGGC
>JBAXES010000500.1:0-3798 GCA_037140315.1 Chloroflexales bacterium | reverse complement strand
CCAACAGCGGGCACGTGCGCGTCACCGTCGCGCCGGACGGCGTCACCGTGGAGTATATTCGCTCGTATCTCAATCAGCCCGATCAGCGCGCCTTCGCCTACACTATTCCGCCGGGCGGCGCAGGTGCGACGCCCCCCGCGTCCCAGCCGACTCAGCCGCCCGTGGCGGCTCAGCCGTCCTCAGCGGTCTCGCTCATCCTTGGGCGGCCCACCGGCGATTCGATCACCGCATCGCTGCTTTCCGCCACCGATCAGCAGGTGAGCCTTGACTACGGCACCGCGCCGGGAAGCTACCCCGATCACGGCAGCCCGATAGCGCTCCAGGCCAACGCCCCGCAAGCAGTCGAGCTGTCGCGGCTCACGCCAGACACGACCTACTACTACCGGCTTATCGTCAACGGCACGCCCCAGGGCGAGCATCGCTTCCACACCCAGCGCGCCCCCGGCAGCGCCTTCAGCTTCACCATCGACGCCGACCCGCACAACCGCGACCCGCGCTTCAATGGCGATCTCTACGCGACCACGCTGAGCAACGCCCTGGCGGATCGCCCCGACTTCCACATCAATCTGGGCGACACCTTTATGACCGAGAAGGCCAAGCCGCAGACCTACGCTGACGCCGAGGCCACCTTTAGCGAGATGCGCCCGTACTTCGGCGTGCTTGGCGCGGACGTGCCGCTGTTCCTGGTCAACGGCAACCACGAGGGCGAGCTTGGCTGGCTCTTGGGCAGCAAGGACAACAACCTGCCGATCTGGTCGACGCAGCTGCGCCAGCGGTATTATCCCAACCCGACCCCGAACGGCTTCTACACCGGCAGCGCCACCCGCGACCCCGCCCTCGGCGGCGTGCGCGATGGCTACTACGCCTGGACATGGGGCGACGCGCTGTTCATCGTGCTCGACCCGTTCTGGTACACGACCGCCAAGCCCAAGCCGGAAAACCGCGACAGCAACTGGAGCTGGACGCTCGGCAGGGAGCAGTACGACTGGCTTGCATCCACCCTGGACGCGAGCGACGCCCGCTACACATTTGTCTTCACCCACCACCTGGTTGGCGGGGGCGGCGATGCGCGCGGCGGCGTCGAGGAGGCGCGCTTCTACGAGTGGGGCGGGAACAATGCCGACGGAACCTACGGCTTCAATGCGCAGCGCCCTGGCTGGGGCAAGCCCATCCACCAGCTGCTCGTCGAGCACCACGTCAGCGCGGTCTTTCACGGGCACGACCATGTCTTTGTGAAGCAAGACCTGGACGGGATCGTGTACCAGGAGCTCCCGCAGCCGAGCACGACCGATGACAACACCCGCATCGCCGCCGACTACGGCTACACCCACGGCGATGTCCTGGGCAGCTCCGGGCACCTGCGCGTGACCGTCACGTCCGCACAGGTCACGGTGGCCTACGTTCGTGCCTACCTAGCACAAGACGAGACGCCCGATCAGCAGAATGGGCAGGTAGATTATCGATACACCCTTTCCGCAACGCGGTAGTGTCGTACATGGCAGCGCCTCGGCACCCTTGTCTCTGTTGCGTTTCCTTAACAATCGTGCTACGCTAGTTGCGAATCAATAACTATCCAGAATAGAACGCGGTCTGATCCGGGGTGCCTTTTGCTTCGCTGGCATGGGAGGCATTGAGCACCATGTGATGGGCGTTGCCTTTGGTGGCGTGGGACAGTCATCCCATGGTTGTCGATTCGAACCTTCCGGCAGCGCTGAAGCCCAAGCCGCTTCCGCTGTGATGTACCATTCGCACGCATTATGTAAGGAGTATCCCCATGGCAACGACCCTCTTCGTGAAGCACACGGTCTCAGACTATGAGAGCTGGAAGCGCATATACGACGGTCTTCGGCCGGTACGCAAGGAGTTTGGCGTGAGCCAGGCGAGTGTCCACCGCGACAGCCACGACCCCAACACGATTGTGATTACGCACCGCTTCAACGACGCGCCAACGGCGATGGCCTTCGCTAACTCTGATGCGCTCAAGTCGGCGATGGGCAATGCCGGACTGCTCGGTCCGCCCGAGATGTGGTTCGCCGATGATGTGGAGCAGACCGCGTTCTAGCCCGACGGTCGCGGTATGCCGTCACGCGCGAGCACCCTGCGCAAATTAAGGAGGCCCCGTATCCGCAGAAGATGAACTCCGACTCCCACCGTCTTCCCAGGCCGACGGCCCCGCACCTTACAGAGGTCAGCATGAGCGTTCCCTACAAGGCGAATTATCACTGGCGCAATCACGGCAAAAACCTATCGAGCACCGTCGCTCGCTACTATGAGCCTTCGACGGCGGCAGAAGTCCAGCAGATCGTCAGGGAAGCCCGCCAGAACGGCTGCAACGTGCGTGTCGTGGGCGATAGTCACTCCTGGAGCCCGCTGGTGACCACGACCGACTATCTGATCTGCACGCGCCATCTGAATAAGATCCTCAGCGTCAGTACAAGCCCCCCGCGCATCACAGTCGAGCCTGGCGTGACCGTTGGCGACACGCTGCGCGCCTTCATCACGCACGGCGTTTGCCTGCCGATGAATGTTGATCTCCCGACCATCACCATTGGCGGGGCGGTCGCCGTTGGGGCCAATGGCTTCTCCAAGCGCTGGGGAACCTACTCCGAGTTTGTGGAGGAGGTCGAGCTCGTGACCGGCACGGGCGAGATCCGCACCGTCCACAAGGAGCGCGACCGCGACCTCTGGCGGGCGGTCGCGTGCAGCCTGGGGCTGTTCGGCGTCTTCACCAAGATCACGCTCGCACTCCAGCCGGCCTTCAATGTGCGCGTCACGCAGCGAAAGATCCCCATGCGGCAAGCGATGGACGAGCTCGCCGACACCTTCGCGGCCCACGATTACGCCCAGTACTTCTGGTTCCCGTTCAACCAGGAGGTAACCCTGCAGACCGCGGATGTGACCAACGAGCCACGCACATGGACCCGCGCCCATCAGTGGCGGAAACACCTCAGCGGATGGCTGGAGACGGGTGCCACGCATCTTGTGCATCCGCTGCTCGTGCGTTTCCCACCGATCACCCCCGCCTTTACCTGGTTTGCGGGGAAGAGCTTCAAGGCCGGCGCGCATGTGATGCGCCAGTCAGACAATATGCTGCTGGGGCGCTGGATCAACGCCATGGTGCCGAGCCTGAACGCCTCCGTCAGCTTCCCGCCAGGCCCCGCGTGCGCACGAGTGCGGGAAGCCTGGTATCTCGCGGTCGATCTGATCAATGCGCGCGCACGGGAGGGCCGCTACCCCGCAAATCTCGCTATGAATACGCGTCTCTTCGGTAAGAATACGACGCTGCTCCACTGTATTCCTGGCGATGCGCATGCGATGACGTGTAATATCCAGATCACCTCCTTTGCCAATGCCCATTGGGAGGCGTTCAAGGATGACCTGATGGCGCGATGGCTGGCGCTTCCCGGGGCGCGGCCACATTGGGCCAAGCAGTATCAGGATCTGCCGCAGATTGCGGGTACGCTGCGCGCGGTCTACGGCGAGAACCTGGAGACGTTTCTCCGCATACGTACTGAGGAAGGCGTCGACCCCGACAACATCTTCGTCAACCCGTTCCTAGAGGATCTCCTGTTTCGCGGTGCGGGCAGGCAGCTCGCGCCTCGCGTGGAGCACGCCATCCCGGAATGAACGTCCCGTGTTTGCCAGCGGGCCGGACATCCCTCGCTGATTACGGAGGCCCGCAAGCGTCTACCTCGTCGAACCGCTCACCATACGGAGAGGACTCGAAGCATGCTGGTGACGACCACCGCCCAGGAAGCTGCGGTCACGGCTGCGGCGCGGGCGACCCTGCCCACGACC